>NZ_JAAALM010000137.1 GCF_009906395.1 Kineococcus indalonis | reverse complement strand
TCGCCCCCCTGCGGTGATCGGGGAAGTTGCCACTTCCTTGATCACCGCACGGGGAGAGGGTCGGCTCCGAGTTCGCTGCTCAGGGTTCACCGCCCCGCGGGCGCCGAGGTCCCGGAGGTGCCGAGATCGCGGCCGACCCGGCTCAGGCGAGTGCGGCGCCTCCTCGACCGTTCAGGACCAGTCACTGTTCAATCTTCGTGAACAGTGACCGGTCCTGAACGGAGGTGCGCGGTGACGGGCACCTCCGAGGGCACTCTCCCCGCCGTCGCCGAGCAGCTGCGCACCCTCGGCGTGGACGTCCGCACCGCACCGCGCACCCGCGCCGCGACGGCGCGGACGTGGCGGTTGTCGACGCCGGCCGGCGCGCGGCACGACTACGCGGTGCAGGAGCACTCCTCGCTGACCCCCGCCGCAGCCGCCACCGTCGGGCGCGGGGCCGAAGAACCCCTGCTGGTCGTCGCCCCGCACGTCTCCGACGCCGCCGGCGACGTCCTGCGCCACCGCGGCGTGCACTTCGCCGACACCGCCGGCAACGCCTACCTGCGCTGGCCCGACCTGCTCGTGGACGTGCGCGGGCGCCGACGCCCCCGCCCGGCCGCGACCGCACCGCCGGCCCACGCCCTGCGCGCGTTCAGCCCTCGCGGTCAGCGGGTGACGTTCTCGCTGCTGTGCGAGCCGGCGTCGGTGGACGCGCCCTACCGGGTCATCGCCGAGCGCAGCGGCGCATCGCTGGGCACGGTGCAGGCGGTCCTGGCGGAGCTGCGCACGCAGGGCCACGTCGAGGTGGACGGCACCGGGCGCCGGCTGCACCGCACCCGCGCGCTGCTCGACCGCTGGGTCGAGGCGTACGCCGTGCGGACCGCGCCCGGCCTGGTCCGTGCCCGCTTCGACGCCCCCGACCCGCAGTGGTGGCGCTCCGCCGACGAGGACCTGCGCGCGGACGGGGCGCTGTGGGGCGGCGAGACGGCCGCCCACCTGCTCGACCCGTACCTGCGCCCGGCCGCCGCGGTCCTCTACGCGCGCCGCGTCCCGCGCCGGACGGTGGTGGCCCACCGGCTGCGCAAGGCCGAGGGCGCGGGCGGCGTCGAGGTCCGGGAGCTGTTCTGGAACTGGCCGGCCACCGGGGGCCACCCCGTGGCGCCCACCCCCCTCGTCTACGCCGACCTGGTCGCCTCCGCCGACCCGCGCTGCCTCGACGCGGCCGAGCGGTTGAGGAGGGACGATGCTCTCCTTCGCGACCTCGACCGCTCCTGAGCTGCTGACCACGGCCGCGGTCCTGCGGCCCCTGCTCCAGCGAGCGTCCCGTCACCACGTCGACGTCCTGGTGGTGGGAGCGCTCGATCAACCGGTGCGGACGGCGAGGTCGTACAGCCGCCGCGCCCACTGAACCGCCTGTTCCGCGCGGGCCGCGGAGACCATCGTCGCCGCGTAGTGCGCCTGGTCCTTGATCTCCAGCAGCCGCCGCAGGTCCTTGGCCATCGCCGGACCGTCCGGTCGCACGCCGGCCAGCAGGTCGACGGCCTGCCGGTGGTCCTGGCCGCGCGAGCGCCGCCCGAGGCGGCTGCAGCAGACCGCGTCGGAGGCCGCGATGCCGCACAGCACGGCGAGCGAGGCGGCGACCTGCGGGGTGGCGAGGCCGTCGTCGGACTCCTCGAGGACCAGTTCGGCGACCTCGAGGAACGCCCTCGCCTGCTCCAGGCGCACACGGCCCTCCGACGGGGAGCAGTCGCCGGTGCGACCCGCGGGGCTCACCGCGCCACGTCCCGCAGGAGCGCGGCGACGTCCCGGCCGACGAGGGTGATGGCCTCCCGCCGCCAGGACTGCACGATCGGTTCTCCCGCTTCGACGTGCTCGCGCAGGTGCTGCACGGAGACGGCGTACGGCTGCGCCGGGTTTCCGGTCCACGCCTCCACCGCGCTCACCAGCGCGTCCACCTGCCCCTCCCACGTCGCCGCCTGGTCCTCGCCGAGACCGTCGGCGTGGACGAGCAGCACGTCGACGTCGGAGTGGACGTCACCCTCGCCGCGCGCGAGGGACCCGAAGACGGCCGCCGTGCGCACCGGCACGGACCACCTCGCCACCTGATCGGTGATCCGGCGAAGGAGTTCTCGGCGCAGGCCGGCGAGGACCTCCACGGCGGGCCAGGCGAGGTGCTCCCGGTTGGCGGTGTAGTAGACGGCGTTGCGCCGGCGCTCCGCACGGACGACGCCTTCGGCGACGAGACGGGTCAGGACCCGCTGCACGCCCGCCGGGGACGCCGTGCCCACCAGGCGAGCGATCTCTCGACCTGAGAGCGGAGCGGCGAGTCCCGCCAGGACGGTCAGCACCGGTCCGTCCAGGGAGGGCACGACGGCTCGCACGGGGTGGGTCAGGTCCACCTGCCCACCATATGAGTCAACTGCCCAGAGAAGTAGTCAATCCACGGTCACGAGCACTCGGCACCACCTGCGACGTTCGACGGCGGAGGCACCGCCCCGCACCCCGCAGCGCCACCCCGGGCGACCGGGAAAGCCTCGTCCGGCACCGCGCCCGCACCCGTGACAGGCTGCGTGGAGTGAGCGGCACCTTCCTCAGCGGCATGCGCACCCTGGCCCGCGGCGCCCGGGAGGAGCCGCGGCTGTTCGGCACGGCCATCGTCGGCTCGGCGGTCTACGGCGCGGGCACCGCCGCCACGGGCTGGCTGGTGGGGCGGGTGACCGACCGGGTCGTCGTGCCCGCCGTCACCGGCTCGGGGTCGGTCGGCACGGCGGAGGTGTGGCTGGCCGGGGGCGCGCTGATGGCGGTGACCGTGGTGACGGTCGCCGGGATCCTGGTGCGGCGCATCTGGGCGGGCATGGTCGCCTTCGCCCTGCAGGCCCGCTACCGCCGCCTGCTGGCGCGGCGCTACCTGGACCTGCCGCTGGCCTGGCACCACGCCCACCCGGCGGGGCGGCTGCTGGCGACGGCCGGCTCGGACGTGGAGGCCACCTGGCAGGCGATGTTCGTGCTGCCGTTCGCGCTGGGCGTGGTGGTGCTCATCGCGGTGGCGGGGGTGGCGATGGCGGCGGCGGACCCGGTGCTGGCGGCGGTGGCGCTGCTGGTGCTGCCGGCGCTGCTGGCCGCGAACGTCGTCTACCAGCGGCGCATGTCCCCGCGGGTGACGCGCGTGCAGCAGCTGCGCGGGGAGGTCTCCACCACCGCGCACGAGAGCTTCGAGGGCGCGCTGGTGGTGAAGACCCTGGGCCTGGGCGAGGAGGAGGTGCAGCGCTTCGCCGCCGACGCGGACCGGCTGCGGGAGGCGAACGTGGCCGCCGGGCGCACCCGCGGCGGGTTCGAGCCGGTGATCGACGCCCTGCCCTCCCTGGGCACGCTGGCGGTGCTGGTGGTCGGCACGTTCCGCGCGGCCTCCGGCGCGGTGGGCGTGGGCGACCTGGTGCAGATCGCGTACCTGCTGGGCCTGCTGGCGTTCCCGGTGCGCTCCTTCGGGTGGGTCCTCTCGGAGCTGCCGCGCACGGTGGCCGGGGACGCGCGCGTGCAGGCGGTGCTGCGCGAGGGCGCCACGACGCCGTGGGGCGAGCGCTCCCTGCCCGCCGGCGAGGGCGCCGGCCCGCTGGCGGTGGCGGCCGACGGCATCGGCTACCGCCACCCGGTGCCCGCCGCGGACCCGCTGGACGAGCGCGCCGACGTGCCCGAGCAGTTCGTGCGCCGCGGGGAACCGCGCGCCCCGCGCCGCGAGCCGGTGCCGGCGCTGGCCGGCGTCACCCTCGACGTCGCCGCCGGTTCCACGGTCGCCGTCGTCGGCGGCACGGGCGCGGGCAAGTCCACGCTGGCCGGGTTGCTGGTGCGCCTGGTGGACCCCACCTCCGGCACGGTGCTGCTGGACGGGGTGGACGTGCGCGAGCTCGCCGACGGCCAGGTCGCCGGGGTGGCGGCGCTGGTGCCGCAGTCCACGTTCGTCTTCGACGACACGGTGCGCGGCAACATCGCCCTGGGCCTGGACGCCGACGACGTGCCCGCCGGGCGGCGCGTGGACGACGACGACATCTGGGAGGCGCTGCGCCTGGCGCGCGCCGACGGTTTCATCGCCGCCCTGCCGGGTGGCCTGGACGAGCTGGTCGGCGAGCGCGGCTCCACCCTGTCCGGTGGGCAGCGCCAGCGCCTGGCGCTGGCGCGGGCGCTGGTGCGCAAGCCCCGGCTGCTGGTCCTGGACGACGCCACCAGCGCGCTGGACCCCACGGTGGAGCGGGCGGTGCTGGACGGACTGGCCGCCTCCGGCACCGGGACGACCGTGGTGGTGGTGGCGTACCGGCCGGCGACGATCGCGCTGGCCGACGAGGTGGTGCACCTGGAGCGGGGACGGGTGGTGGACCGGGGACCGGCCGCGGAGGTCGCCGCGCGCGACGCCGGCTACCGGGACCTGGTGACGGCGTACGCGCGCGCGGCGCGCGAGCGGGCGGACGAGGCGCAGCACGGGACGGGGATGGCGTGAGCACGAGCACGATCACCGGCGGGGGATCGGAGGCCGGGGCGCAGGGCGGTGTGCTGCGCCGGGCGCGGGAGCTGACCCCGCAGTTCGCCGAGGGCCTGGGCGTGACCCTGGCCATCGCGGCGGCCACGACGATCGGCAAGCTCGTGGTGCCGATCGCGGTGCAGCAGACCATCGACACCGGCGTCCTGGGCCCCGGCGGCCCCAACCCCGGGCGGGTGGCGCTGCTGTGCGCGATCGCCGCCGTCGTGGTGGTGCTCACCACCTGCACGGCGTGGGTGGTGAACGTGCGCCTGTTCCGCGCCACCGAGGCGGGGCTGGCGAGCCTGCGGGTGCGCGCGTTCCGGCACGTGCACGACCTGGCGGTGCTCACCCAGTCCGGCGAGCGGCGCGGCGCGCTGGTCAGCCGCGTCACCAGCGACGTGGACACCATCTCCACGTTCCTGCAGACCGGGATGCTGGTGCTGGTGCTCTCCCTCGGGCAGGTGGTGCTGGCGACGGCGCTGATGTTCTTCTACTCCTGGCAGCTGGCCCTGGTGGTGCTGGCGTGCTTCGTGCCGCTGGTGTTCCTGCGCAACAAGCTGCAGCGCCCCGTGGCGCGCGCCTACGCCGCGGTGCGGGTGCGCATGGGCGAGATGCTCGCCGCGATCTCCGAGACCGTCGTGGGCGCCGACGTGATCCGCGCGCACGCCGCCTCCGCGCGCTCGCGGCGCACCGTGGACGCCGCCGTGGAGGCGCACCGCCAGCAGGCCGTGAAGGCGCAGGTCGCCACCGCCGCGACGTTCTCCACCGGCGTGCTCGTCTCCGGCCTCGTCGTGGCCCTCGTCATCGTGGTCGGCACCCTGCTCGGCGCGGACGGCGACCTCACCCTGGGCCGGCTGCTGGCGTTCCTGTTCCTGGCGCAGCTGTGGGTGGGTCCGGTGCAGGCCACCACCGAGGTCCTCAACGAGCTGCAGAACGCCCTCGCCGGCTGGCGCCGCGTCGTCGACCTCATCGACACCCCCGTCACCGTCCCCGAACCCGCAGGTGACCGCGTGAAGGAGCTGCCCGCCGGGCCGGTGGACGTGCGCGTGCAGGACGTCGCCTACACCTACCCCGGCACCGACAAGACCGTCCTGACGGGGGTGGACCTGCACCTGCCCGCCGGCTCGCGCACCGCCGTCGTCGGCGAGACCGGCTCCGGCAAGACCACCCTGGCCCGCCTGGTCACCCGCCTCGTCGACCCCGCGCAGGGACGGGTCCTGCTGGGCGGCGTCGACGCGCGCGACCTGCCCGGCCGCGAGCTGCACCGCCGCGTCGTCGCCGTCCCCCAGGAGGGTTTCCTCTTCGACGCCACCATCGGCGAGAACGTGCGCCGCGGCGAGCCCGGCGCCACCGACGCCGAGGTGCGCGCCGCCTTCGCCGAGCTGGGCCTGGGCGACTGGCTCGACGGCCTGCCCGAGGGCCTGGACACCCCCGTCGGCCAGCGCGGCGAACGCCTCTCCGCCGGCGAGCGCCAGCTCGTCGCGCTGGCCCGCGCGCACCTGGCCGACCCCGACCTGCTCGTCCTGGACGAGGCCACCTCCTCCGTCGACCCCGCCACCGAGGTGCGCCTGCAGCGCGCATTGGAAGGTGTCCTGAGCGGCCGGACGTCGGTGGCGATCGCGCACCGCCTCTCCACCGCCGAGGCCGCCGACACCGTGGTGGTCGTGGACTCCGGGCGCGTCGTGGAGGTCGGGCCGGCGGTGGAGCTCGCGCACGCGGGTGGGCCGTACTCGCGGCTGCACGCGGCCTGGACGGCGCAGCACGCCTGACCCGGCGGAGCGCCGGGCGGGGGCGTCGGCGCCTCACTCCTCCCGGCGCCGGAACGCCGTCGGGCTGCACCCGTGCACGCCGCGGAAGTGGCGGGCGAAGTAGAAGGGGTCGGCGTAGCCGACGCAGCGGGCGACCTCGGCCACCGGCAGGTCGGTGGTCACCAGCAGCTCGCAGGCGTGCGCCATGCGCAGCCGCTTGGCGTACTCCACGACCCCTCCCCCGGTCGCGGCGCGGAACAGCGCCGTGAAGTGCGAGGTGGACAGGCCCGCCTCGCGCGCCAGGGCGGCGACGGAGACGGGCGCGTCGAGGTGGGCGCGCAGGTGCTCCTGCGCCTGGCGCACCGGCTCGCGCCGCACGGGGCTGCCGGCGGCGGCGTCGGCGGCCACCTGCGCCAGCACCGACCACGCCGCGCCGGCCGCGCGCAGCAGGGTGGGTCCGGTCTCGTCGGTCTCCAGGTGCTCCACGACGCGCTCGACGTCGCGCTGCACCTCCAGCACGTCGTGCAGGTCGACCACCGCGGGGCGCGGCGGGTGCCCGCCGAGCTGGGCGTCGAAGGAGCGGGCGTCGGGACCGGCCGCGTGCAGCCACCAGATCGTCCAGGGGTGGGCGTCGTCGGCGCCGTAGGCGTGCGGCAGGCCGGCGGGCAGCACCAGGGCCTGCGCGCGGGTGACGGCCACCTCGCCGCCGTCGGTGCGGCACCAGCCGCGCCCGCCCACGCACACGATGACGACGGTGCCGCTGGCCCCGCGGCGGCGGGTGCGGCCGTGGTGGTGGGCGTGCGGGAAGTACCCGGCGTCGGTGACGAGGAGCCGGGACGTCGGCCCGGACGCGGCCGCGGCGCGGGCGACGTCGGCGGGCAGGACCCGCAGCCGCTGCCCGGGGAACCCCTCGCGGATGCGCACGCCGCGACGCTAGCGCCGGCCGGGTGGTCCCGACCGCGGGATCGTCCAGGTGGCAGCGCGGGATCGTCCCTTCTCGGCGCGGCGATCACCGGCCTACCGTCACCGCATGCTCGACGACGAGACGCAGCTCGGCCTGCCGGACCGGCCCGCCGCCCTGGCGGAGGCCCCGGCCGCGGTCTGGAGCGCGCCGCTGACGCTGCCGACCCACCACCCGCTGCCGCCGGAGGTGTTCCCCGCCTACCTGGACCGCCGCGTCTACCAGGGCTCCTCGGGCCGGGTGTACCCGCTGCCGTTCCACCACCGCATCGCCCCCGAGGCGGTGCCGCACGCGTGGACGGCGGTGCACCTGCAGAACGAGTGGCTGCACGTGGTGGTGCTGCCGGAGCTGGGCGGGCGGGTGCACGTGGTGCGCGACCGCCCCAGCGGGGTGGACCTCTTCTACGCCAACCCCGTGGTCAAACCCGCCCTGGTCGGGCTGGCCGGGCCGTGGATCGCCGGCGGCGTGGAGTTCAACTGGCCCCAGCACCACCGCCCTGCGACCTACCTGCCCACCGACTGGGAGGCGGTCACCGAGGAGGACGGCGCGGTGGTGGTGCGCTGCTCCGACCACGACCCGTTCACCCGCATGCGCGGCACCCACGCGCTGCGGCTGCGCCCGGGCAGCTCCGTGCTGGAGCTGCAGGTGCGCCTGGCCAACCGCACGGAGCTGCCGCAGTCGTTCCTGTGGTGGGCCAACGTCGCCGCCCGCGTCGACGAGGACTACCAGTCCTTCTTCCCGCACGACGTGACGGTGGTGGCCGACCACGCCAAGCGCGCCGTGACCGCCTACCCGCGCGCGGACCGGCACTACTACGGCGTGGACTACCCCGCCCGCGCCGGCGAGGTGTTCACCGCCGCCGACGGCGCGCGCGGCACGGGCGACCGGATCGACTGGTACCGCACGATCCCCGTGCCCACCTCGTACATGTGCCTGGGCAGCCGGGAGGACTTCTTCGGCGGCTACGACCACGCCCGCGGGGTGGGGTTCGTGCACGTGGCCGACCACCAGGTCGCCGTCGGCAAGAAGCAGTGGACGTGGGGGAACTCCCCCTTCGGGCACGCGTGGGACGCGAACCTCTCCGACGACGGCGCGCACTACGTGGAGCTGATGGCGGGGGTGTTCACCGACAACCAGCCGGACTTCTCGGTGCTGGCGCCCGGGGAGACGAAGGTGTTCACCCAGTGCTGGTACCCGCTGCGGAGCACCGGCCCGGTGGACCGAGCGAGCGTCGACGCGGCCGTCAGCCTGCGCCGGGAGG
>NZ_JAAALM010000136.1 GCF_009906395.1 Kineococcus indalonis | reverse complement strand
GGCCTCGCCGCCGCGGCCCTCGCCGCCCTCGCCACCGCGGCCGCGGCGGCGAGGCCGCAGGTCCGGCGGCGGTGGGTGGCGGGCATGTCGGCTGTCCTCCCGTGGAGCGGTGCGCTCGGGCCATCCTGTCCGATCGGGCGGGCCCGCGCCGCCACCGGTGGCCCCGGGCGCGGGCGCGGCGGTCAGAATGGCCCGGTGAGCACCGACGTCCTGCGCGCCGCACCCGCCCCGCAGCCCGGCGCGCCGGGCCCGTCCCCCGACGGCGACGGGGGCGTGCGCGAGGTGGTGCTGCTGGGCAGCACCGGCTCGATCGGCACCCAGGCCCTCGACGTGGTCGCCGCCGCCGGCGGCCGCTTCCGCGTCACCGCGCTGGCCGCCGGCGGAGCGGACGTGGACGCCCTGGCCCGCCAGGCCGTCGAGCACGAGGTGGCGCTGGTGGCCGTCGCCCGGCCGGAGGCGGAGGCCCCGCTGCGCGAGGCGCTGGCCGCGCGGGCGCGCGAGGCCGGGCGCGCCGGGTGGTCCCCGCGCGTGGTGGCCGGGCCGGAGGCGGCCGCCGAGGCCGCCGCGCACCCGTGCGACGTCGTCCTCAACGGCATGACCGGCTCGGTGGGGCTGCGCCCGACGCTGGCGGCCCTGGCGGCCGGCAGCACCCTGGCGCTGGCGAACAAGGAGTCCCTGGTGGCCGGGGGGCCGCTGGTCACGCGCGCCGCCGCGCCCGGGCAGGTGGTTCCGGTGGACTCCGAGCACTCCGCGCTGGCGCAGTGCCTGCGCGGCGGGGACGCCGGGGAGGTGGCGCGCCTGGTGCTCACCGCCAGCGGCGGCCCGTTCCGCGGCCGGCGCCGCGAGGAGCTGACCGGCGTGACCCCCGAGCAGGCCCTGGCCCACCCCACCTGGTCGATGGGGCCGGTGGTCACCACGAACTCCGCGACCCTGGTCAACAAGGGCCTGGAGGTCATCGAGGCCTCCCTGCTGTTCGGCATCGGCTACGAGCGCATCGAGGTCGTGGTCCACCCGCAGTCGGTGGTGCACTCGATGGTGGAGTTCACCGACGGCTCCACCCTGGCGCAGTGCTCCCCGCCGGACATGCGCCTGCCCATCGCCCTGGGGCTGGGCTGGCCGCGGCGGGTGCCCGGTGCGGCCGCGCCGGTGGACTGGACCCGCGCGGCGAGCTGGACGTTCGAGCCGCTGGACGCGCGGGCCTTCCCGGCGGTGGAGCTGGCGCGCGAGGCGGGCCGGCGCGGCTCGACCGTCCCGGCGGTGCTCAACGCGGCCAACGAGGAGTGCGTGGCCGCCTTCCACGCCGGGCGGCTGCCCTTCCTGGGCATCGTCGACACCGTCGCCCGCGTCGTCGGCGAGCACTCCCCGGGCGCGGACCCGCGCGACGTGGAGGACGTCCTGGCCGCCGAGGACTGGGCCCGCGCCCGGGCCCGGGAGCTGACGGCGGGGGCGCGCGCGTGAGCGAGGTGCTGCTGTGGGTCGTCGGCGTCCTCGCCGCGGCCGCGGGGGTGGCGCTGTCCATCGCCCTGCACGAGGTGGGGCACCTGCTGCCCGCCAAGCGCTTCGGCGTGAAGGTGACGCAGTACATGGTGGGCTTCGGGCCCACCCTGTTCTCCCGGCGGCGCGGGGAGACCGAGTACGGCCTCAAGGCGGTCCCGCTGGGCGGCTACGTGCGCATGATCGGCATGTTCCCCCCGCAGCCGGGCGACGCCCCCGGGCGGGTGCGGGCCTCCTCCACGGGCCGCTGGGCGCTGATGGCCGAGGAGGCCCGGCAGGCGAGCTTCGTGGAGGTCGGCCCCGGCGAGGAGCGGCGCACCTTCTACCGCCTGCCCGTCGCCCAGCGCATCGTGATCATGTTCGGCGGGCCGTTCGTCAACCTGGTGCTGGCCCTGCTGCTCACGGCCGTGGCCTCCAGCGCCATCGGCACCCCCGGCCTGGTGCCCACCGTCTCCGCCGTCTCGCAGTGCGTGCTGCCCGCCGGCACCACCGCCACCGAGTGCGGCCCCGGCGACCCGCCGGCGCCCGGCGCGGCGGCCGGCCTGCGCCCCGGCGACGTCGTGCTCTCCTTCGCCGGCGAGCCGGTCAGCGGGTGGGAGCAGCTCTCCGACGCCATCCGCACCTCCGGCGGGCGCACCGTGCCGGTGCTCGTCGAGCGCGACGGGCGGCGGGTGGAGCTGAGCGCCACCCCCGTGCTCACCCAGCGCGCCGTGCTCGACGAGCGCACCGGCGAGGCCACCGGGCAGGTGGAGGAGGTCGGCTTCCTGGGGGTCTCGCCCAGCGTGGCCGTCGTGCGCACCCCCCTGTCGCAGGTGCCCGCCGTGGTGGCCGAGCAGGTCGAGGGCGTGGCCGGGATCGTGCTCCGCCTGCCGCAGCGCCTGGTGGACGTGGCGCAGGCCGCCTTCGGCAGCGAGGCGCGCGACCCGAACGGGCCCATCGGCGTCGTCGGCATCGGCCGCCTCGCCGGGGAGCTGAACGCCCGCCCCGCGATCATCCCCGGGGACGAGCTGGCCGAGCGCACCTCGCGGCTGGTGTCGCTGCTGGCGGGGCTGAACGTGGCGCTGTTCGTCTTCAACCTCATCCCGCTGCTGCCCTTCGACGGCGGGCACATCGCCGGCGCGCTGTGGGAGGTCGTGAAGAAGGCGCTGTTCCGGCTGCGCGGCCGGCCCGACCCGGGCCCGGTGGACGTGGCCAAGGCGATGCCGCTGGCCTACGGCGTCTCGCTCGTCCTCATCGGGATGAGCGCGCTGCTGCTGTACGCGGACATCGTGCGGCCCGTCACCCTGGGCTGACCCCCGCGCCGGGGCGTCCGCCGATCGTGAACAGCCGGTGGCGCTGCGGTGGACGGCTCGCCCCGTGGTCGTCGGCGCGCCCGCGGGGGCGGATACTGGGCGCGTGACTGTGAGCCTCGGTCTGCCCGCCCTGCCCCCGCCCGTCCTGGCCCCGCGCCGCAAGACGCGCAAGATCAAGGTGGGGTCGGTCGAGGTCGGCGGCGACGCCCCGATCTCGGTGCAGTCGATGACGACGACGCCGACGACGGACATCAACGCCACCCTGCAGCAGATCGCGGAGCTGACGGCGACGGGCTGCGACATCGTGCGCGTGGCCTGCCCCAGCGCCGACGACGCCGAGGCGCTGCCGATCATCGCCAGGAAGTCGCAGATCCCGGTCATCGCGGACATCCACTTCCAGCCCAAGTACGTCTTCGCCGCGATCGAGGCCGGCTGCGCGGCCGTGCGCGTCAACCCGGGCAACATCCGCAAGTTCGACGACCAGGTCAAGGAGATCGCCCAGGCGGCCAAGGACGCCGGCGTCTCGATCCGCATCGGCGTCAACGCCGGCTCCCTGGACCCGCGCCTGATGCAGAAGCACGGCAAGGCCACGCCCGAGGCGCTGGTGGAGTCCGCGGTGTGGGAGGCCTCGCTGTTCGAGGAGCACGACTTCCACGACTTCAAGATCTCCGTCAAGCACAACGACCCGGTCGTCATGGTGCGCGCCTACGAGATGCTCTCCGAGCGCGGCGACTGGCCGCTGCACCTGGGCGTGACCGAGGCCGGCCCCGCCTTCCAGGGCACCATCAAGTCCGCGACCGCCTTCGGCGCGCTGCTCAGCAAGGGCATCGGCGACACCATCCGCGTCTCGCTGTCCGCGCCGCCGGCCGAGGAGGTCAAGGTCGGCATCCAGATCCTGCAGTCGCTGAACCTGCGCCCGCGCAAGCTGGAGATCGTCTCCTGCCCCTCCTGCGGGCGCGCCCAGGTGGACGTGTACTCCCTGGCCGACGCGGTCACCGAGGGCCTGGAGGGCATGAGCGTGCCGCTGCGCGTGGCCGTCATGGGCTGCGTCGTCAACGGCCCCGGCGAGGCTCGCGAGGCCGACCTCGGCGTGGCCAGCGGCAACGGCAAGGGCCAGATCTTCGTCAAGGGCGAGATCATCAAGACCGTGCCCGAGCACGCCATCGTGGAGACCCTCATCGAGGAGGCCAACCGCCTGGCCGCCGAGATGGGCGAGCCGGAGGACGAGTCCGCCGCGGGCAGCCCCACCGTCACCGTCGGCTGACGGCGCGGGCCGTGCGGTGGGGCGCGGCGCGCCGGGGGAGGGGTCGCGTGGACGCCCCGCCGCCCACGCGACAGGATGCCGGGGTGCACCCGACCCCCTCCGCGGCCACGTCCCGGGGCCCCGCCGCGCCCGGGAGCCTGCGCGTCCTCACCGGCGCCGACGCCCCCGCGCTGCTGCGGCTGTGCGAGCGGGACCCGGTCGCCAACCTCTTCGTCTCCGCCCGGGTGCTCGGCCTGCTCGCCCGCCCCGGCACCGACCTGGGCGGGCAGGTCTGGGGCTGGTTCGAGGGCGGGGAGCTGGTCTCGGCGTGCTGGGCCGGCGCCAACCTCGTGCCCGTGGAGGCGACCCCGGCGGCGCTGGACGCCTTCGCCGCGCAGGCCCGCGCGCAGGGCCGCCGCTGCTCCTCCCTGGTGGGCCCGGCCGAGGCCGTCCTGGCCCTGTGGCAGCGCCTGGAGCCGCACTGGCGCGGCGTGCGCGAGGTGCGCGCCCGCCAGCCGCTCATGGTCTGCGACGGCGAGCCGGCCGTGCCCGCCGACCCGGCGGTGCGCCGCGCCGCGCTGCGCGAGCTGGACATCGTGGTGCCCGCCTGCGTGGCGATGTTCACCGAGGAGATCGGCTACGCCCCCGCCCCGCCCGACGGCGGCGGCGCCTACCGCGCCCGCATCGCCGAGCTGGTCTCCACCGGCCGCTCCTTCGTGCGCGTGGACCCCGGCGCCGCCGGTCCCGAGGTCGTCTTCAAGGCCGAGCTGGGCGCGGTCTCGCCCAAGGTCGTGCAGGTGCAGGGCGTGTGGGTGCCGCCGCACCGGCGCGGGGAGGGCCTGGCCTCCCCGGGCATGGCCGCCGTCGTGCGCGCCGCCCGCGCCGACGGCGTGGAGGTCGTCTCCCTGTACGTCAACGACTACAACACCCGCGCGATGGCGGCCTACCGCCGCGTGGGCTTCCGCGAGGTCGGCACCTTCGCCACCGTGCTGTTCTGACGCGGCCGTCCCGGTCGCTCGGGGTCAGCGCCGGCCGGCCCGGTCGGCGCCCTCGTCGGCCCTCGCGGCAGCGCCCCCGTCGGTGGCCGCGTCGGTGGCGGTGCGCGCGTAGGACGCCTCCAGGGAGCGGTACTGCGGGCTGGCCAGCGCCAGCAGCGTCGCGACCAGCCCCACCAGCCCCGTGACCACGAAGACCAGGGCGATGGCCCGGGTCTGCCCGGTGCCGAACCAGGCGCCGATCGCCGCCGCCCCCGCCCCGTCGGTCATGGACGGCACGACGAGGAACTGCGTGATCGGGCCGATGAGGAACGCGGTGACCGGGGCGGCGGACTGCTCCACGCTCTGCGCGAACCCGAAGACGCGCCCCTGCCGCTCGTAGGGCACCACGCGCTGCAGCACGGTCTGCTCGGCGGCCTCCGCGAACGGCATGAGCAGCATGAACACCACCATGGCGACCGTGAGCGTCACCACCGAGGACACCAGCGGGAACAGCGCCGTCGCCGTCCACGCGACGGCGTTGACCAGCAGCAGCAGCCGCACCGGCCGGCTGCCGAGCCCGAGGCGGGCGACGAGGAGCCCACCGACGATCATCACGGCGCTCAGCCCGCCCCACAGCAGCCCCCACACCTGCACCGACACCAGGGACAGGCCGTAGGCGTCCATGAGCGCCATGAACCCGCCGCCGATGAGGTTGTTGAAGCAGCTGAAGGCGATCAGCGGCACCAGGCCCGGCACGCCCCGCACCAGGCGCCAGGTGCCCCGCAGGTCCACGCCGCCCGCGCCGGCCACGGCGACGCCCGCCGCGTCGGTGTGGACGACGCGCGTCTCGGGCACGCGCACGCGCGCCAGGTGCAGCACCGAGGCCGCGAGCACCACCAGCGCGAGCAGCAGCACGTGCAGCATGCCGCCGGAGGCGACGAGGACCCCGCTGATGACGGACGTGACGAGCATCGAGGTGCCGGTCACCGTCCCGACCAGGCCGTTGGCGCGGTCGCGCACGTCCTCGGGCACCAGCAGGGTCACCAGCGTGGGCAGCGCGATGCCGCGCGGGTTGCCGGCCACGACCCCGGCCATGCACAGCACGACGAAGACCCACAGCTGCCAGGACGCCACGTCGGTGAAGGCCCCCTCGGGTGCCAGCTGGTGCACCACCAGGCACACGGCGTACAGGCCCGCCGAGACCAGCGCCGAGGCCTGCATCACCGAGCGCTTGCGGTGGTTGTCCACCAGGCTGCCGAACCAGATGCCCGTCGCGGCGGTGGCCACGACGAAGATGCCGGCGATCATGCCGGTGGCGAACACCGAGCGGGTCTGCAGGAACACCCAGAACGTCACCGCGAACCAGACGGTGTAGTTGATCACGCTGACGACGGCGTTGCTGACGAGCAGGTGGGCGAACACCCGCTGCGGGCCCGAACGCAGGTCCAGGCGGGGCGGGGGGACCTCGGGTGCGGGCACAGCGGGCTCCTGCCGTCGGGACGAGGGGTGCTGGTCGTGGTGACCGGGCGTCGGCGCGGGAGTCACCGGCCCACGGATAGGCTCTCGGAGTGCTCATGCGGATGTCGACGCTGTTCCTGCGGACCCTGCGGGAGGACCCGGCCGAGGCCGAGGTCGCCAGCCACAAGCTCCTCGTGCGGGCGGGGTACGTGCGCCGCGCCGCGCCGGGCATCTACACGTGGCTGCCGCTGGGCCTGAAGGTGCTGCGCCGGGTCGAGGCCGTGGTGCGCGAGGAGATGGACGCCGCCGGCTTCCAGGAGGTCCACTTCCCGGCGCTGCTGCCGCGCGAGCCCTACGAGGCCACCAACCGCTGGACCGAGTACGGCGACGGCATGTTCCGCCTGAAGGACCGCAAGGGCGCGGACTACCTGCTGGCCCCCACCCACGAGGAGATGTTCACCCTCCTGGTGAAGGACCTGTACTCCTCGTACAAGGACCTGCCGCTGGCGATCTACCAGATCCAGACGAAGTACCGCGACGAGGCCCGCCCGCGCGCCGGCGTCCTGCGCGGGCGCGAGTTCGTCATGAAGGACTCCTACAGCTTCGACGTCGACGACGCCGGCCTGGAGCTCTCCTACGAGAAGCACCGCGAGGCGTACGTGCGCGTCTTCACGCGCCTGGGCCTGGACTTCGTGATCGTCTCGGCCGTCTCCGGGGCGATGGGCGGCTCGCGCAGCGAGGAGTTCCTGCACCCCACCGCGATCGGCGAGGACACCTTCGTGCGCTCCCCGGGCGGGTACGCCGCCAACGTGGAGGCCGTCACCACCCCGGTGCCGCCCGCGCTGCCGCACGACGACGCCCCCGCCGCGCACGTGGAGGACACCCCGGACACCCCCACCATCGAGACGCTGGTGGCCGCCGCCAACGCCTCCCACCCGCGCCCGGACCGGCCCTGGACGGCCGCGGACACCCTCAAGAACGTCCTCGTGGTGCTGCGCCACCCCGACGGCACCCGCGAGCCGCTGGCCGTGGGCGTGCCCGGCGACCGCGAGGTGGACCTCAAGCGCCTGGAGGCCTCGCTGGCCCCGGCGGAGCTGGAGGCCTTCGGCGAGGCGGACTTCGCCGCGCACCCGGCGCTGGTCAAGGGCTACATCGGCCCCGGCGCCCTCGGCGCGGAGTCGGCCTCCGGCATCCGCTACCTGCTCGACCCCCGCGTGGTGGAGGGCACCCGCTGGATCACCGGCGCCGACCAGCCCGGCAAGCACGTCTTCGACCTCGTCGCCGGCCGCGACTTCACCGGCGACGGGTTCGTCGAGGCCGCCGAGGTCCGCGCGGGCGACCCCGCCCCCGACGGCTCCGGCCCGCTGGAGCTGGCCCGCGGCATCGAGATCGGGCACATCTTCGCCCTGGGCCGCCGCTACGCCGAGGCGCTGGACCTGAAGGTGCTCGACGAGAACGGCAAGCAGGTCGTCGTGACGATGGGCTCGTACGGCATCGGCGTCACCCGCGCCCTGGCTGCCATCGCCGAGGGCAACCACGACGACAAGGGCCTGGTGTGGCCGCGCGGCCTGGCCCCGGCGGACGTGCACGTCGTCGCCACCGGCAAGGACGCGGAGGTCTTCACCACCGCCGAGCGCATCGCCTCGCAGCTGCAGGCCGACGGCGTGGAGGTCCTCCTCGACGACCGCCCCAAGGTCTCGCCCGGCGTGAAGTTCAAGGACGCCGAGCTCATCGGCGTGCCCACGATCCTCGTCGTGGGCAAGGGCCTGGCCGAGGGCGTGGTGGAGCTGCGCGACCGCCGCACCGGCGAGGCGCGCCAGGTGCACCTGGCGGAGGCCGTGCGCGCCGTCACCGACGCCGTGCGCGGCTGAGCTCAGCGCCGCCGCGCGCGCAGCCGCACCGCGGCGGTGGTCCCCGCGACCACCGCCGCGGCCGCACCGGCGGCGGCGGCCGCCGCGGTGGAGGAGTCCGGGCCGGACAGCCGCCCCACGCACACCCACGCCAGCCCCCACGTCAGCGCCGCCGCGGGCGCCAGGCGCCCGCGCGAGCGCACCGCGGTGAGGACCCCCACCGCGGTGCGCTCGCG
>NZ_JAAALM010000135.1 GCF_009906395.1 Kineococcus indalonis | reverse complement strand
GTCCTCGGCGGCGGGGGTTCCGGTGCGGCGGCGGTGCCGGCGCACCGAGTGCGCGACGGCCGCGCCGCCGAGGACGAGGACCACCGCGTACACCGCCCAGCGCACCGGGTCCGCGGCGTCGACCGCGTCGCTGCGCAGCAGCGTGCGCGCGTTGGTCAGGACGATGACGACGCCCACGGCGGTGCCGAGCACGTGCGGCGGCAGGTGGCGCACCAGCCACGCCGCGATCGGGGCGGCCACCAGGCCACCGGCCAGCAGCGCCAGGACCCAGGACCACGCGATGCCCTGCGAGCCCAGGCCCACCAGGAAGCCCAGGCTGGCGGCGACCGCGACGAGGAACTCGCTGGTGTCGACGGAGCCGATGACCTTGCGCGGTTCCAGCCGGCCCGAGGCCAGCAGCGCCGGGGTGCCCACCGGGCCCCAGCCGCCGCCGCCGGTGGCGTCGACGAAACCGGCGAACAGGCCCAGCGGCGCCAGGAAGCGCCGGCGCAGCGGCCGGTGCAGGGAGCGCTCGTCGAAGCGGACCACGGCCGAGCGCAGCAGCACGTACCCGCCCAGGGCGAGCAGCAGCACGCTGATCAGCGGCGCGGCCACGTCCGTGGGCAGGGAGGACAGCACCGTGGCGCCGGCGAAGGCGCCCACCGCGCCGGGCACGCCCACGCGCACCACGACGCGCCAGTCGACGTTGCCGAAGCGCCAGTGCGCGGCGCCGGAGGCCAGCGTGGTGCCGATCTCGGCCAGGTGGACGGTGGCCGAGGCCGCCGCCGGGTTCGCCCCGATGAGCAGCAGCAGGCTGGTGGAGGTGACGCCGTAGGCCATCCCCAGCGAGCCGTCGACGAGCTGGGCCAGCAGCCCGACGACGGCCAGCAGAACGATCTTGTGCACGAGAGTCCGTCCCCGGTGCCCGTGGACCCGCAGGGTCCGCGCTTGCCGTCCACCGGTCGGCGGACGGCCAGGTCCTCACCCGGAGCACCCCGCCGCGGAGGGAGGGTTGCCGACCAGCGAGCCGGGGCTTGGCGCTGGTACTCGTGACCGCTCCCGACGTTACGGGCGCGCACGGTGCGCGGTCAACACGTTCGCCGGGACACCGCCCGCGGCGCGCGGGACCGGGCGAGCGTGTTGGACCAGGGCCGCACGTGCCCTACCGTGGTCGCGTGGTCCAACCCTCTGCCGTGCGCCTGGTCTCGCGCCGGTACGTCGACCTCATGCGGGTGCAGAGCGCGTACTGCTGCCGCCGCGCACCCGCCGCCCGCCGCACCAGCTGAGGGTCCTCCTCGCGAGGAGAACCCCTCTCCCCCGTGAGGTCCCATGACGCCCGACGCCGTTCCCGTCCCCACCGAGCAGGCCGCCCGGCCGGCCGCCCCCGCGCCCCGGCGCACTCCGCGGCCCGCCCGCGCCGGCGGCGACGGCCAGTGGCGCGTGGACGGCACGGCGCCGCTGAACCACAACGAGGAGTTCAAGGCCGCCGACGGCGGCCTGAACGTCCGCGAGCGGATCGAGCAGGTGTACGCCGAGGGCGGTTTCTCCTCCATCGCCCCCGACGACCTCAACGGCCGCTTCCGCTGGTGGGGCCTGTACACGCAGCGACGGCCGGGCATCGACGGCGGGCGCACCGCGCAGCTGACGGCCCAGGAGCTGTCCGACGAGTTCTTCATGCTGCGCGTGCGCATCGACGGCGGCGCGCTGACCACCGAGCAGCTGCGGGTGGTGGGCGAGGTGTCCACCCTGTTCGGCCGCGACAGCGCCGACATCACCGACCGGCAGAACGTGCAGCTGCACTGGGTGCGCGTGGAGGACGTCCCGGAGATCTGGCGCAGGCTGGAGGCCGTGGGCCTGCAGACCACCGAGGCGTGCGGCGACACCCCGCGCGTGGTGCTGGGCAGCCCCGTCGCCGGCATCGCGCGCGACGAGGTGGTCGACCCCACCCCCGTGATCGAGGAGATCGTCGAGCGGTTCATCGGCGACCCGGAGCTGGCGAACCTGCCGCGCAAGTTCAAGACCGCGGTCACCGGCCACCCCAGCCAGGACGTCGTCCACGAGATCAACGACATCTCCCTGCTCGGCGTGGTGCACCCCGAGCTGGGCCCGGGCTACGACGTGTGGGTCGGCGGGGGGCTGTCCACGAGCGCGCACCTGGCGCAGCGGCTCGGGGCGTTCGTGGCGCCCGAGGACGCCGCGGAGGTCTGGCACGGGGTGGTGCGGATCTTCCGCGACTACGGCTACCGCCGCCTGCGCAACAAGGCGCGCCTGAAGTACCTGGTGGCCGACTGGGGCGCCGAGAGGTTCCGGCAGGTGCTGGAGCAGGAGTACCTGGGCCGGGCCCTGCCCGACGGCCCGCCGCCGCCGGCCCCGGCCGGGCGCGGCGACCACGTGGGCGTGCACGAGCAGAAGGACGGCCGCCTCTACGTGGGCCTGGCGCCCACCGTGGGCCGGGTCAGCGGAACGCTGCTGCGCGAGCTGGCCGACGCCGTCGAGGCCGCCGGCTCGCGGCGGGTGCGGATGACCCCGCACCAGAAGGTCGTGGTCCTCGACGTCGAACCGGACCGCCTGCCGGCGCTGCTGGCGCGCGCGGAGGAGCTGGGCCTGACGGCGAACCCCTCGCCGTTCCGGCGCAACACCATCGCGTGCACCGGCCTGGAGTACTGCAAGCTGGCGATCGTGGAGACGAAGGCGACGTCGGCGCGAGCGGTCGACGAGCTGGAGCGCCGCCTGGCCGGCGTCGAGATCGACACCCCGATCACCCTGCACGTCAACGGCTGCCCGAACTCCTGCGCACGCGTGCAGACCGCCGACATCGGCCTGAAGGGCCAGCTCGTGCAGGACGAGCACGGCGAGCAGGTCCCCGGTTTCCAGGTGCACCTGGGCGGCGGGCTGGCCTCCGCCGACCGCGCCGAACCCGGCCTGGGCCGCACCGTGCGCGGCCTGAAGGTCACCGCCGACGGCCTGCCCGACTACGTCGAGCGCGTCGTGCGGCGCTACCTCGACACCCGCGAGCCGCGCGAGACGTTCGCGGCGTGGGCCCACCGCAGCGACGAGGAGGCTCTGCGATGAGCGAGACCACCACCACCGCCGCCACCGCGACCCCGCCCGGGCGCACCCGCTCCGCGCAGGAGCTGCGGGCGCTGGCCGAGCAGGGCGCGGCCCTGCTGGAGCACGCCGGCGCGCAGGAGGTCGCCGCCTGGGCGGCCGCCACGTTCCCCGGCACCCTGGCGGTGGCGTGCAGCATGGCCGACGCGGTCCTGCCGCACCTGGTCGCCCGGTGCGCGCCCGGCGTGGACGTGCTGTTCCTGGAGACCGGCTACCACTTCGCCGAGACGCGCGGCACCCGCGACGAGGTGGCCGCCACGATGCCCGTGCGGGTCGTGGACGTGCTGCCGCTGCGCACCGTGGCCGAGCAGGACGCCGAGCTCGGCGCCCGCCTGCACGAGCGCGACGCCGCCACCTGCTGCCGGCTGCGCAAGGTGGAACCCCTCGCCGCGGCGCTGGGCGGGTACGAGGCGTGGGTGACCGGGGTGCGCCGCGAGGAGGCGCCCACCCGCGCCGGCACGCCGCTGGTGCAGTTCGACGAGCGCCACGGCCTGGTCAAGCTCAACCCGCTGGCGGCGTGGACGTTCGACGAGCTCGTGGACTACGCCGCCGAGCACGCCGTCCCGGTGAACCCGCTGCTCACCAGCGGGTACCCGTCGATCGGCTGCGCGCCGTGCACCCGCCCGGTCGCCCCCGGCGAGGACCCGCGCGCGGGCCGCTGGGCCGGCACCGCCAAGACCGAGTGCGGGATCCACCTGTGAGCGCGCCGACCACGACCGCGCTGCCCCACGCGCGCGGCGCGGCCCCGGAGCCCGGCGCCGCGGCCGTGGACGACCTGCGGGCGCTGGAGGCGGAGTCCGTCCACGTCATCCGCGAGGTCGCCGCGGAGTTCGAGAACCCCGTGCTGCTGTTCTCCGGCGGCAAGGACTCCATCGTGCTGCTGCGCCTGGCGGAGAAGGCGTTCCGCCCCTCCCCCGTGCCGTTCCCCGTCCTGCACGTGGACACCGGCCACAACTTCGACGAGGTGCTGGAGTTCCGCGACCGCCGGGTGCGCGAGGGGGGCCTGCGGCTGCTCGTCGCCTCCGTGCAGGCCAGCATCGACGCGGGCCGGGTCCGCGAGGACGGCCCCGGCTCCTCCCGCAACCGGCTGCAGACCCGCACGCTGCTCGACGCCCTCGCCGAGGGCCGCTTCGACGCCGCGTTCGGCGGTGCGCGCCGCGACGAGGAGCGCGCCCGGGCCAAGGAGCGCGTCTTCAGCGTCCGCGACGCCGCCGGGCAGTGGGACCCGCGCCACCAGCGCCCCGAGCCGTGGTCGCTCTACAACGGGCGCATCCACCCCGGCGAGCAGGTCCGGGTGTTCCCGCTGAGCAACTGGACCGAGCTGGACGTGTGGCGCTACGTCGCGCTGGAGGAGCTGGACCTGCCGAGCATCTACTTCGCGCACGAGCGCGACGTCGTCGAGCGCGACGGGATGCTGCTGGCCGTCACCGACCTCACGCCCGCGCGGCCCGGCGAGCGCGTGCAGCGCCTGCGGGTGCGCTACCGCACCGTCGGGGACCTCACGGTCACCGGCGCCGTGCGCTCGGAGGCCACCGACGTGCAGGCGGTCCTCGCCGAGCTCGGCACCGCCACCGTGTCCGAGCGCGGGGCCACCCGCGCCGACGACCGGACCTCCGCCGCCGCGATGGAGGACCGCAAGCGCGAGGGGTACTTCTGATGCGGGAACTGCTGCGGATGTCCACCGCGGGCTCGGTCGACGACGGCAAGTCCACCCTCATCGGGCGGCTGCTGCTGGACACCGGCAGCCTGCCCACCGACCACCTCGCCGCCGTCGAGGGCCCCTCGGGCCCGGACCTGGCGGCGCTGTCGGACGGCCTGCGCGCCGAGCGCGAGCAGGGCATCACCATCGACGTGGCCTACCGGTTCTTCTCCACCGCCCGGCGCAACTACGTCCTGGCCGACACCCCCGGGCACGAGCGCTACACCCGCAACATGGTGACGGGCACCTCCAACGCCCACCTGGCGATGCTGCTGGTGGACGTGCGCGCCGGGGTGCTGGACCAGACGCGCCGGCACGCCCGCATCGCCACGATGCTCGGCGTGCCGCACCTGGTGGCCGCCGTGAACAAGATGGACCTCGTCGAGTTCGACCGGCGCCGCTTCACCGCCGTGCGCGCGGAGCTGGAGGAGGTCGCCGAGCGCCTCGGGGTGCGCCTGCTCGTCGTTCCGGTCGCCGCCAAGCACGGCGACAACGTCGCGCGCCGCTCGCAGCACACGCCCTGGTACGACGGGCCCACGCTGCTGGAGCACCTGGACTCCGTGGAGGTCCTGCCGCCCGACTTCGGCGTGGGGCGCCTGCGCCTGCCCGTGCAGTGGGTCTCCCGGCCCGTCGCCGGCCGGCGCCGCAGCTACACCGGCCGGCTGGCCGCCGGCGCGCTGCGCGCCGGCGACGAGGTGGTGGTGCTGCCCTCGGGCGCGCGCACGCGCATCAGCGCCCTGGACGCCCTGGACCCCGAGCGCGAGGTCGCGGTGGCGCCGCTGTCGGTGGCGGTGGAGCTGGCCGACGAGCTCGACGTCGGCCGTGGCGACGTCCTCGTGGCGCCGGGCGCGGAACCGGTGGTGACGCGCGAGCTGCGCGCGCAGCTGTGCTGGATGCACGCCGAGCCCCTCCTGCCGGGTCGCCGGCTGCTGCTGAAGCACACCACCCGCACCGTGCGCGCGGAGGTCACCGCCCTGCACGACCGGATGGACCCGCGCACCCTGGCGGAGCTGCCGTCCCCGGAGGCGCTGCAGCTCAACGACATCGGCGCGGTGACGCTGCGCACCGCCGTCGACCTGGTCGTCGAGCCGTACACCCGCAACCGGGACATGGGCGCCTTCGTCCTCGTCGACGAGCACACCCACGACACCGTCGCCGCCGGCGTGGTGCGCGAGGCCGCCGACCGGCGCGCGGCCGGCCGCGAGCGCGCCGGGGCCGGCTGGGTGCCCTCGGGCGCGCAGCGCCCGCACCTCGGCGCGGCGCTGTGGCTGGTGCCGGCGCCGGGCGCCCCGGCCCCGGCCGACGTGGCCGCGGCGGTGGAGGCCGCGCTGCTCGCGGCGGGCCGTCCCGCGTACGCCGTGCGCGAGGACAACCTGCGCGCCGGGCTGGACGCGGACCTGGCCGGCTCCGCCGCCGAGCGGGCCGAGGCGCAGCGCCGCAGCGCCCACGTGGCGCGCCTGTTCGCCGACGCGGGCGTGGTGGTCCTGCTGACGGCCGAGGGGGAGGCGACGGCCGCCGCCGCGGCCGCGGTGGTCGCGCAGGCCGGCCTGCGCGGGGAGGTGCTGACCCTGGCCGCCGGCGAGGACGTCGCCACCGCCGCGCGGCGCGTGCTGGGCGCGCTCGACACCGCTGCCGGGACCACCGGGACCGCGTGATGCACCCGCTGCACCTGGACCTGCGCGGCCGGCGGGTCCTCGTGGCCGGCGGTGGGCCCCTGGCCGCGGGCGGCGCGCGCGAGCTGGCCGACGCCGGCGCCGACGTCCTCGTCGTCGCGGACGCGCTGTGCGAGGAGCTGCGCGAGCTGCACGCCTCCGGCCGCGTGCGGCTGCGACGCGGCGGCGCCGGACCCGCGGACCTGGAGGGGGCCTGGCTCGTGCACGCCGCCACCGGCGACCGCGCCGGCGACGAGGCGCTGGGCGCGCTGGCCGAGCAGCGGCGGGTGTGGTGCGTGCGCCCCGCCGAGCCCGCGGCCGGCACCGCCGCGGCCCCGGCGGTCGTGCGCCGCGACGACGTGGTGGTGTCCGTGGGCGCCGGTGCCGACACCGCCCGCGCCCGGGCCCTGGCCGGCGCGCTGGGGCACCGGCTGGACTCCGGCGAGCTGCCGCTGCGCCGCCGGCGCCCGCGCGCGGGCCGGGTGGTCCTGGTGGGCGGCGGGCCCGGCGAGCCGGAGCTGCTGACCCTGCGCGGGCGCCGGCGCCTGGCCGAGGCCGACGTGGTCGTCGTGGACCGCCTGGCCCCCACCGGGGTGCTGGCCGAGCTGGACCCCGACGTGGAGGTCGTCGACGTCGGCAAGGCGGCGGGGAACCACCCGGTGCCGCAGGAGGAGATCAACCGCGTCCTGGTCGACGCGGCGCTGGCCGGGCGCACCGTGGTGCGCCTGAAGGGCGGCGACCCCTACGTGCTGGGCCGCGGCGGGGAGGAGGTGCTGGCCTGCCGCGAGGCCGGGGTGGAGGTGGAGGTCGTGCCCGGCGTCACCAGCGCCTTCGCGGTGCCCGCCGCCGCCGGCATCCCCGTCACCCACCGCGGCGCGGCGCGCTGCGTCACCGTGCTCTCCGGGCACGAGGACCTCGCCGGCGACGACCTGGAGGCGCTGGCGCGCCTGGACGGCACCCTGGTCGTCCTCATGGGCGTCTCCGCGCTGGAGCGGCTCAGCGCCGCGCTGGTGGCCGCCGGCCGCGACCCGCGCACCCCGGTGGCGGTCGTGGAGGACGGCTGGGGCGCGCGGCAGCGCACCACCACCGCGCCCCTGTCGGAGATCGCTGCGGTGGCCCGGGCGGCCGGCGTGCGCCCCCCGGCCGTCGTCGTGGTCGGCGAGGTGGTGGAGGCGCTGGGCGGTCCGGGCGTCAGCGGCGCCGCAGGCGCCTGAGCAGCCGGCGCACCAGGCGCAGCGGCGCCGCAGGGGCGGGGGCGCGCGGCGTGCGCGGGCGCACCTCCAGGACGTCCAGCACGTCGAGCGCGTGCTCGTCGGGACCCGCCACGGGCACCTCCTCGTGTCACCGGTCCGGCTGCGGTGCGGGGTCCGGGGGCCGCGAGGACCCCGGGACGCGCGCGGGGGCCGCGGCCCCCGCGCGCACGAGGTCAGCGGGTGCCGGGCTCCGGGCCGACGACGATGGGCGCGCGCACCGCGTTGCCCCACTCCGTCCAGGAGCCGTCGTAGTTGCGCACGTCCTGCAGCCCCAGCAGGTGGGTGAGCACGAACCAGGTGTGGCTGGAGCGCTCGCCGATGCGGCAGTAGGTGATGGTCTCGGTGGTGGGGGTCAGGCCGGCGCCGGCGAAGTAGATCTCCTCCAGGGCCGCACGGTCCTTGAAGGTGCCGTCCTCGGCGGCCGCCTTCGCCCACGGCACGCTGGCCGCGCCCGCGATGTGCCCGCCGCGCAGCGTGCCCTCCTGCGGGTAGTCGGGCATGTGGGTGCGCTCGCCGGTGTACTCCGGCGCCGAGCGCACGTCCACCAGGCCGCCGCGGTGCTCGCGCACGTCCGGGGCGAAGGCGCGCACGCGGCTGTCGTCGCGCTCGACCACCGGGTACTCGGTGCGCTCGCGCGCCGGCGCCTCGGTGGTCAGCTCGCGGCCCTCGGCCACCCACTTGGCGCGCCCGCCGTCCAGCAGGCGCACGTCCTCGTGGCCGAAGAGGGTGAACACCCACAGCGCGTACGCGGCCCACCAGTTGCTCTTGTCGCCGTAGAGCACCACGGTGTCCTCGCGGCGGATGCCCTTGCGGGAGAGCAGCTCCGCGAAGCCCGCCCCGTCGACGTAGTCGCGGGTGACGGGGTCGTTGAGCTCGGTGTGCCAGTCCACCTTCACCGAGCCGGGGACGTGGCCGGTGTCCCACAGCAGCACGTCCTCGTCGCTCTCCAC
>NZ_JAAALM010000134.1 GCF_009906395.1 Kineococcus indalonis | reverse complement strand
GGGCGGTGGCGCCGGTGGTGGCGCTCATCGGGGGACCTCCGCGGTCGAGGGGACGGCTCGGGAGCCCGCGTGGACCTCGGGGGCGAGCCCGCCGGGCGCGCCGGCCGGGCGGCGCGGCACCAGCGGCAGGTCCACCAGCGGCAGGGCGGGGCGGAACTGCCCGGGGGTGACGGGCTGCTCGCCCTCCTGCCAGGGGTCGCGGTAGTTGTCCACGGTGGCCTGCATGCGCTCGTCCAGCCCCTCCGCCATGCCGTCGCTGTCCTCGACGAGGACGGCGCGGACGCGCTCGATGCCCAACCGTGGCACGAACTCGTAGGTGCGCTCCAGCCAGTTCCCCCACTCGCGGTAGAACTGGATGAAGCGCCCGGTGAGGGTGATGACCTCCTCGGGGGAGTCCACCGTGGCCAGCAGGTCGCCCTTGCGCACCGTGGCCCCCGCGGCGCCGCCGACGTGCACCTCCCACTTGCCCGCGCCGACCGCCACGACGCCGATGTCCTTGACGTAGGCCTCGGCGCAGTTGCGCGGGCAGCCCACGACCCCCAGCTTCAGCTTGGCGGGGGTCTCGATCCCCTGGAACCGCGTCTCGATGTCGATGCCGAGCTGCGTGGAGTCGCCCAGGCCGAAGCGGCAGAAGTCGGTGCCCACGCACGTCTTCACGGTGCGCACGCTCTTGCCGTAGGCGTACCCGGACGGCATGCCCAGGTCCTTCCAGACCTTCGGCAGGTCCTCCTTCTTGACGCCCAGCAGGTCCAGGCGCTGTCCCCCGGTGACCTTGACCATGCCGACGTCGTACTTGTCGGCGACGTCGGCGATCTTGCGCAGCTGCTCGGGGGTGGTGACCCCGCCCTTCATCTGCGGCACGACGGAGAACGTGCCGTCGCGCTGGATGTTGGCGTGGACGCGGTCGTTGATGAACCGCCCGTCGCGCTCCTCCTCGATGCCCTCGGGCCACAGCACCCGCAGCAGCGAGGTCAGCCCCATCTTGGACCTGGCGTCCTCGGTGCCGCCGGGGGCGAGCTCGCGGAACACCGCGGACACCGAGCGCAGCCCGCGCTCGCGGATCGCGGCCACCAGTTCCGGCTTGGCCATCGGGATCGCGGGCACGTACCAGTTCGCGGACTCGTCCACGGTGAGGTTCCCGCCGGCGGCCCACTCGGTGATCTGCTCGACGACGGACTTGCAGGAGCCGCAGCCCTTGGCGGCGCGCGTGGCGCCCATCACGGCGCCCAGCGACGTGGCGCCGCCCTCCACGGCCCGCACGATCGCGCCCTTGGTGACGCCGTTGCAGTTGCACACCTGCGCGTGCTCGTCGAGCTCGGCGACGCCGACCTCGTCGGGCGGAGCGCCCAGGTCGAACAGCAGCGAGGTGCGCTCCTCCGGCAGCGGCAGCCCCTGGTCGAAGGCCTGCTGCAGGAACGCCGTCCTGCGCACGTCGCCGAGCAGGGTGGCGCCCACCAGGCGGCCGGCGCGGACGACGACGTTCAGGTACACCCCGCGGTGCGGCTCGGAGAACACCACGAACTCGTCGTCGTCGCTCTCGGGGCCGGGCAGGCCCATCTGCACGACGTCCACGCCGGCGACCTTCAGCTTCGTGGCGGTGCGCGAGCCGTGGTACTCGGCGGAGGGGTCGGCGCCGGTGACGTGGTCGGCCAGCACGCCGGCCTGCTCCCACAGCGGCGCGACCAGTCCGTAGGTCTGCCCGCGGTGCTGCACGCACTCGCCGACGGCGTACACCTCGCCGGGCTCGCCCTCCACGCGCATCCGGTCGTCGACGACGACGCCGCGCTCGACCTCCAGGCCGGAGCGCACCGCGACCTCGGTGCTGGGGCGGATGCCGGCGGCGACGACGACGAGGTCGGCGTCCAGGACCGTGCCGTCGGGCATCTCCACGCCCGTGACGCGCCCGGTGCCGCGCAGCCCCCGCGTGCGCACGCCGGTGTGCACGCGGATCCCCAGGGCCTCGATGGAGCGGCGCAGCACCCGTCCGGCCTCCGGGCCGAGCTGCTGGTTCATCAGGTGCCCCGGGGAGTGCACGAGGTCGACCTGCAGGCCCTGGGTGGCCAGGCCGTGCGCGGCCTCCAGCCCGAGCAGGCCACCGCCGATGACGACGGCGCGGCGGTGCTCGCGGGCCGCGGCCAGCAGGGCGCGGGTGTCGTCCAGGGTGCGGAACCCGAACACGCCCTCCAGCAGGGAGCCGTCCTCGCGGTGCAGGCCCTCCATCCGGGGGAAGAACGGCGTGGAGCCGGTGGCCAGGACGAGCACGTCGTACGGGGTGGTGCCGCCCTGCGCGTCGTGGACGACGCGCGCGAAGGTGTCCACGCGCTCCACGGCCACGCCGGCGCGCAGGTCGACGTCGTTCTCGCGGTACCAGTCCAGCGGGTTGAGGAAGATCGCGTCCTCCTCCTCCTGCCCGGTCAGGACGTGCGAGAGCATGATCCGGTTGTAGTTGCCGTACGGCTCGGCGCCGAAGACGGTCACGTCGAACATCGACGCCCCGCCGCGCTCGAGGACCTCCTCGACGGCGCGGATCCCGGCCATGCCGTTGCCGACGACGACGAGGCGTCGTTTGGGGCCGCGCTGGTGCGGGATGCCGCTGGTGCGGGTGGTGGTCGCGGTCACGGGGATCAGACCTCCACGAGGCCGAGGTCGAGGACGACGGTGCCGCTGACGCCCTCGGGCGCGGCGACCCGCAGCTCCAGCGCGGCGGGCGCCTCCACGTCCTCCACGATGCGCAGCGCCACGTGCACCGACGAGCGGGCCCCCACGGGGAACCAGCGCATCGCCACCCCGTCGCGCAGCAGCACGACGCTGATCAGCTCGTCGCTGGAGTTGCCCGCGCGCAGGTACACCGGTTGCGCGCGCACGCCGTCCGGCACCGCGTAGGCGGGCAGGCCCTCCACGGGGGCGGGCTTCTCCAGCCCTGCGCCCGTGAAGGGGAAGGCGCCCTGCAGGAAACGGGGGGTGGAGCTCACGGTGGTCCTCCTGGGGTCCGGTCGGGTGCGTGCTCGGGTCCGGGCGGGTCAGATGGCGGTGCCGGCGAAGCGCGTGGCGCGCCCGCGCACGTACACCGCGGCGGTGACGACGGCGCACAGGGCGTAGAAGCCGATGAACGCGACCAGGGCGGGCACGAGCGAGCCGCTGCTCGTGATCGAGGTGGCGAACACGCGGGGGATGACGAACCCGCCGTAGGCGCCGATGCCGGCGGCGATGCCGATGCAGGCGGCGGCCTCCCGCTTGGCCAGCGTCAGCGCCGCGCCGTCGCCGGGGGCGGTGCCGGCGCGGAACACCGCGGGGATCATGCGGTAGATCGAGCCGTTGCCCATGCCGCTGGCGACGAAGAGCACGAGGAAGGAGCCGAAGAACAGCGGGAAGCTGCCGGCGCCCAGCGCGGCGATGACCCCGAGCGCGCCGAGGGCCATGACGGCGTAGGCGGCGATGCTCACGCTCGCCCCGGACAGCCTGTCCGACAGGCGCCCGCCGTAGGGGCGGGCCATGGAGCCGACGAGCGCGCCGATGAAGGCCAGGGTCAGCGGCACGGCGGGCAGGCCGATGAAGCCCCAGGTGAAGGACACCTCGGGGAACTGGCTCTTGATGAGGGTGGGGAAGACGCCGGCGTAGCCGATGAACGAGCCGAAGGTGCCGATGTAGAGGAAGGAGATGACCCAGGTGTGCTTGTTGCGCGCGGCCGCCGCGTAACCGGCGAAGTCGGCCCTGGCCGCGGAGAGGTTGTCCATGGATCGCCACGCCAGCACCGCCGCCAGCACCGCCAGCGGGACGATCACCAGGCCCGCGCGCTCCAGCGCCAGCCCACCGCCGACGACGACGACGATCGGGACGACCAGCTGCACGACGGCGACGCCGAGGTTGCCGCCGGCCGCGTTCAGCCCGAGCGCGGCGCCCTTCTCCCGCTCGGGGAAGAAGAAGGAGATGTTCGCCATGCTGCTGGCGAAGTTCCCGCCGCCCACGCCGGCGGTGGCCGCCACGAGCACCATCAGCCAGAACGGCGTGCCCGGGTTCTGCACGACGACCGCCAGGCCGGCGCACGGCACGATCAGCAGCAGCGCCGAGACGACCGTCCAGTTGCGCCCGCCGAAGCGCGGCACGGCGAAGGTGTACGGGAAGCGCAGCGTGGCCCCGACGAGGTTGGGGATCGCGATGAGCCAGAACTGCTGGTCGGCGGTGAGGTCGAAGCTGGCGGCGTTGAGCGAGGGGGTGACGATCGTCCACAGCTGCCAGACGGAGAAGCCGAGGAACTCCGCGAAGATCGACAGCCACAGGTTGCGGCGCGCGGCCGGCCGGCCCGTGGAGACCCACTGGGCGGTGTCCTCGGGGTCGTAGTGGTCGATCCAGCGGCCCGGGCGCGGGTTGGGGATCGTGCCGAGCGCGTGCTCGCTCTGCTGGGTGACGGCCATCGGGCGGACTCCTCGGTCGGTGCGCTGGCGGGGGAGCGGTGCTGGTGGCGGTGGAGCGGGCGGGGCTGCCGGCGCGGTCGCCGGTGGGGCCGCGCCTCGTGCCTCGACGGTACGGAGGGCGTGTTACCGCTCGTGTTCACCCGTGTTTCACCGACGGCACGTTGTCCTCACCCCGGCCGCCGGCCGCTGTGAGGGCGGGGGTCTCAGTAGACGTCGCGCACGTAGCGCTTCTGCGCCGCCAGCTGCTCGACGTGCTCGGCCGCGGCCCGCTCGTCCAGGCCGCCGTGCACCTCGGCCACGCGCCGCAGCGCGGCGTCCACGTCCTTCGCCATGCGCGCCGCGTCGCCGCACACGTACAGGTGCGCGCCGTCCTGCAGCCAGGCCCACAGCTGCTCGCCGTGCTGCAGCATCCGGTCCTGCACGTACACCTTCTGCTCCTGGTCGCGGGAGAAGGCCAGGGACAGCCGCGTCAGGAAGCCGTCGCGGCGCATGCCCTCCAGCTCCTCGCGGTAGTGGTAGTCGGTGGCCGAGCGCCGCTCGCCGAAGAAGAGCCAGTTGCGCCCGGTGTGCCCCAGTGCCCGCCGCTCGTGCAGGAAGGCCCGGAACGGCGCCACGCCCGTGCCCGGCCCCACCATCACCATCGGCACGTCCGGGTCGGCCGGGGGGCGGAAGTGCGCCGAGGGCTGCACGAACACCGGCACCTCCTCGCCCTCGCCGCAGCGGTCGGCCAGGAACGTCGAGCACAGCCCGCCGCGGGCGCGCCCGTCCAGCTCGTAGCGCACCACGCCCACCGTCAGCTGCACCTCGCGCGGGTCCACCAGCGGCGAGGAGGAGATCGAGTACTGCCGCGGCTGCAGCCGCTTGAGCACCGCCCGCCACTCCTCGCCGTCGGCGCGGGCGGGGAAGCGCTCCAGCACGTCGGTGACGGCGCGCCCGGCCAGCCAGGCGCGCAGGTCCGCGGAGCGCTGCGGGCTCAGCAGCCCGCCGAGCTCCCCGCCGCGGGTGCGCCCGGCCACCAGGCGCAGCAGCTCCGGGGTGACCCGGCGCAGGTCCAGGTGGCGGCGGGCGGCCTCGCGCCAGCTCGTCTCCCCGGCGCCGTCCAGGCGCACCGCGCCGTCGGCGGGCAGGCCGCTGGCGCGCAGGAACGCCCGCACCTCCTCCTCGGCGTTGGTGGGCCACACGCCCAGCGAGTCCCCGGCGCGGTACTCCACGCCCTCGGCGAGCGCGAAGCCGAAGCGGCGCACCTCCTTGCCGGAGCCGTCGGCGCTCAGCCGCTCGTTGCGCACCAGCGGTGCGGGCACCGGTGCCGCGCGGGTGCCGCGCCGCGCGGGCCGCGGCGCGGTGCCTGCCGCGGTGCCTGCCGGGCTGTCCCGCGGGGCGCGCGGGGCGGGCACGCCGCCGGTGCCCGGGGCCGCCTCGCGCAGCCGCGCCAGCACCTCCTCGCACCAGGCGCGGGCCTTGTCGTCCTCACCCGGCTCGCAGTCGGCGCGCCCGGCCAGCCGGGTGGCGCCCAGCTCCTCCAGGCGCGCGTCGAGGCGGCGGCCGTGGCCGCAGAAGTCGGCGTAGCTGGAGTCGCCCATCGCCAGCACCGCGAAGCGCGTGGAGCCCAGCACGGGAGCGCCGGGCGCGCTGAGCGCGGACCACAGGGCGGTGCCGTTGTCGGGCGCCTCCCCGTCGCCGAAGGTGCTGGTGACCACCAGCACGGTGCCCGCCGCGGCGACGGCGGCGGCGTCGGCCTCGTCCATGCCGCGCAGGTCCACCTCGTGCCCCTCGCCGCGCAGCCGCTCGGCGAGGTCCGCGGCGCGCTCCTCCGCGCCGCCCGTCTGCGAGGCCCACAGCACGGTGACGCGCCCGGCACCCACCGGCGCGCCCGGCGCCGCCGGGTGCGCTCCCGGCTCCGGGGCGCGCGAGAACATCCCCGCCAGCAGCCCGTCCACCCAGGCGCGGGTGCGGGTGTCGAACGGCGCGGACGCCGGCAGCACCGGCACGCCGAGCACGCCCTCCTGCCGCCGTCCCCACAGCAGCCCGTCGAGGTAGGTGCGCTGCACCTCGTCCAGCGCCGGCGGGGCGCCGGCCGCCCGCGGCGCGGGGACGGGCTGGGCCACCGCGGGCGCGCCGGGCGAGGGACCCACCCGCGTCAGGCGCACCGCGGCGAACTTCAGCTCCGGCTGGAAGGACGCGGGGTCCACCGCGTCGCTGGTGAGCGCGTTGACGGCCAGGTCCTCGCCGTGGGCGTCGCTCCAGTGGAACGGCGCGAAGCAGTTCCCCGGGCGCACCCGGTCGGAGGTGCGCGCCGGCAGCACCGCGCGCCCGCGCCGGGAGGCCACCTCCACCAGGTCCCCGTCCGCGGCGCCCAGGGCGCGCGCGTCGTCCGGGTGCAGCTGCAGGAACGGCCCGGGGTCCAGCTTGTTGAGCTTGGCGACCTTGCCCGTCTTGGTGAGCGTGTGCCACTGGTGCTGCACCCGCCCGGTCGTCAGCACGAACGGGTGCTCGTCGTCGGGCAGCTCGGCGGGGTCGGCGTGCGGACGGGCGTGGAACTGCGCGCGCCCGTTGGCCGTGGCGAAGCGGAAACCGTCGCCGTCGCGGTAGCGCACCGGGTTGCGCCGGCCCTCGTCGCCGGGCGGGCTGGGCCACTGCGCCGGCCCGCCGCGCAGCTTCGCGTAGTCGATGCCGCGCAGGTCGTAGCCGGTGGCGGGGTTCGCGAAGCGGCGGAGCTCCTCGAACACCTCCTCGGCGGAGGAGAACGCGAACGCCTCGCCGTGCCCGAGCTCGGCGGCCACCATCGCGATGAGCTTCCAGTCCGGCAGCGCGTCCCCGGGCGCGTCGACCGCCTGCGGCAGCAGCGTCAGCGTCCGCTCGGAGTTCACGGTGACGTACGTGGACTCCGCCCACAGCGCCGCCGGCAGCAGCACGTCGGCGTAGGCGTTCGTCTCCGTCTCGGCGAAGACGTCCTGGCAGACGACCAGCTCCGCGGCCCGCAGGCCCGCCACCACGGTGCTCCGGTTGGCCACCGAGGCCACCGGGTTGGTGCACACGATCCAGCACGCCTTGACCTCGCCGGCGGCCATGCGCTCGAACATGTCGATCGTGCCGGAGCACGCGTCGGCGCGGATCGTGCCGCGCGGCACGCCCCACACGTCCTCCACGAACGCCCGGTCCTCCTCCACCAGCACCGAGCGCTGCCCGGGCAGGCCGGGGCCCATGTAGCCCATCTCCCGCCCGCCCATGGCGTTGGGCTGGCCCGTCAGGGAGAACGGCCCGCTGCCGCGGCGGCCGATGGCGCCGGTGGCCAGGTGCAGGTTGCACAGCGCGTTGGTGTTCCAGGTGCCGTGGGTGCTCTGGTTCAGCCCCATCGTCCAGCACGACATCCAGTTCCCGGCCTCGCCGATCCAGCGGGCGGCGGTGCGCAGGTCCTCCTCGGCCACCCCGGTGATCGCGCTGACCGCGGCGGGGGGGTAGTCGGCGAGCATCCCCTCCAGCGCCTCCCAGCCGTCGGTGAACCGCTCCACGAACCCGCGGTCGACGTGCCCGGCCTCGACGACCAGGTGCAGCAGCCCGTTGAGCAGCGCCAGGTCGGTGCCGGGGCGGATCTGCAGGAACAGGTCGGCGCGCTCGGCGGTGGCCGTGCGCCGCGGGTCCACCACGATCAGCTTCGCGCCCGCCTTGAGGCGGTCGGCCAGGCGCAGGAAGAGGACCGGGTGGCAGTCGGCCATGTTGGCGCCGGTGACGAGGAAGACGTCGGCGTGGTCGAAGTCGTCGTACGAGCCGGGCGGCCCGTCGGCGCCCAGGGACGTCTTGTAGCCGGTGCCGGCGCTGGCCATGCACAGCCGGGAGTTGGACTCCACGTACCGGGTGCGCAGGTACCCCTTGGCCAGCTTGGTGGCCAGGTACTGCGCCTCCAGCGACATCTGCCCGGACAGGTACAGGGCCACCGCGTCGGGGCCGTGCTCGTCGACGACGGCGCGCAGCCGCCCGGCCACCTGCGCGACGGCCTCGCGCACCCCGGTGGGCACCGGCGCCGCGCCGCGCTCGGGGCGCACGTGGGCGCGCTCCAGGCGGCCCTGCGCGAGGAGGAACTCCGCGCTCGTGGCGCCCTTGGTGCACAGCCGCCCGGCGTTGGCCGGGTGCTCCCGGTCGCCGGAGACGCCGCGCACCACCCGCCGGCCGCTGGCCGCGTCCGTGCCGACGCGCAGCACGATGCCGCAGCCCACCCCGCAGTAGGAGCAGGAGGTGCGCACGGTGTCGGCGGTGGTGGTGGCCGTGGTGGTGGTGGCCGTGGTGG
>NZ_JAAALM010000133.1 GCF_009906395.1 Kineococcus indalonis | reverse complement strand
CCCGCGTCCCCCGCCGGCCCGCGCTGGCCGGCGTCCCTGGTGCTGGTGCGCCACGGGCAGAGCACCGGCAACGTCGCCGACGCGCGCGCCCGGCAGGCGCGCGCGGAGGTGGTGGAGGTGGCCGAGCGCGACGCGGACGTGCCGCTGTCGGAGCTGGGGCGGCGGCAGGCGGCGGCGGTGGGGGCGTGGCTGGCGACGTCGCCGGAGGCGCCGCCGGTGCCGCAGGTGGTGCTGAGCTCGCCGTACGAGCGGGCGCTGCGCACGGCGCGGGCGGTGGTGGAGCGGGCCCGCGCCGAGGGCCGCGACGTGCCGGACCCGCGCACGGACGAGCGGCTGCGCGAGCGCGACCTGGGCTGGTGGGACGGGCTGACGGGCGCGGGGGTGCGGGCGCGCTTCCCCGAGGAGGCGGAGCGCCGGGCGCGGCTGGGCAAGTTCTACTACCGCCCCCCGGGCGGGGAGAGCTGGTGCGACGTGGCGCTGCGGGTGCGCAGCGTGCTGGCGTCGCTGCGCGAGGAGCACGCCGGGCGCGACGTGCTGGTGGTCTCGCACCAGGCGGTGCTCATGGGCTTCCGGCTGGTGCTGGAGGGCCTGGACGAGCGCGCGGTGCTGGCGCTGGACGCGGACGAGCCGCTGGCGAACTGCTCGGTGACGTCGTACGCGGCGGCGCCGGGCGGCGGGGTGGTGCTGCGCGCCGCCGGGGACACCGCGGCGGTGGCGGGCGTGCGGGTCACCGACGACGCCGCCGACCACGAGCCGGGCGAGGAGGCCGGCGGCGAGCGCGTCGCCGGGGACCAGAGGGAGGTGGCGCGGTGAGCGGCGCGCGGCGGGACGCGGTGACGGTGACGTCGGCGGTGCTGCGGCAGTGGCCGCTGCCGCCGCCGGGCGTGGGCAAGGAGTCGCGCGGGCGCACCTGCGTGGTGGGCGGCAGCGACCGCACGCCGGGGGCGGTGCTGCTGGCGGCGGAGGCGGCGCTGCGCTCGGGCGCGGGCAAGCTGCAGGTGGCCACGACGGCGTCGACGGCCCCGGCGCTGGGGGTGGCGCTGCCGGAGGCGCTGGTGCTGGGGCTGCCGCAGAACGCGGACGGCGGCATCGACCCGGCGTGCGGGGCGCAGGGCTCGGAGCTGGCGGAGCTGGCCGGCGGCGCCCACGCGGTGTGCCTGGGGGTCGGCGCGATCGGCGAGCCGGCCGTGGTGGAGCTGCTGGAGGCGCTGGTGCCGCCGCTGGAGCAGACGGTGGTGCTGGACGCGCTGGGCCTGGCGCCGGTGACGCGCGACGCGACGTTCCTGCACCACCTGGAGGGCAAGGCGGTGCTGACGCCGAACCTGAACGAGCTGGCGATCGTGCTGGGCGCGCAGGAGGAGGAGGTCACCGCCGACACGGCGGGCGCGGCGCTGGAGCTGGCGCGCCGCAGCCGCTGCACGGTGGCCGCCGGCGGGGGCGAGTCGTGGATCGCGGCGCCGGACGGGCGCCTGTGGCTGGACGTCTCCGGCGGCGCGGGGCTGGGGGTGTCGGGTTCCGGCGACGTGCTGGCCGGGATCGTCACCGGCCTGTGCGCGCGGGGCGCGGACCCGGTGCAGGCGGCGGTGTGGGCGTGCCACCTGCACGGGCGGGCCGGGGACCGGCTGGCCAGCTCGGTGGGCCGGCTGGGGTTCCTCGCCCGCGAGCTGCCCGCGGAGGTGCCGCGGGTGCTCGCGGAGGTGGAGGTCTGAGGGCTCGCCCGGCTCACCCGGGTCGGGCGGAGCGGGTCAGGCGAGCAGGGCCGAGGCGGCGGGCGCGAGGTCCGTCAGCGGCACCTGCAGGTGCCAGGTGGTGGAGGAGCGCTGACCGGCGGCGTGCGGGTCGCCCTCGGGGCCGGCCCAGGACTGCGGGCGGGCGGTGACGCGCCAGGCGCCGGCGCCGTGCTGGCGGGCGCGGGAGGCCAGGGCGTCGTCCCCGGTGCGCACGGCGGCGGAGGCGATGACCTCCACGGCGCGGCTCAGGGAGCGGGCGTCGTAGAAGGCGATGGTGCAGCCGGCGTCGGTGGCGGTGGTCTCCACCAGGATGCAGCCGGACTCGGTGAGCGCGGCGTCGATGGCGGCGACGGCCGCGGTCTGGCGGGGTGCACGACGCGGACCGGGGACGGTCGGGTGCGCGTCGGTGCGGAGGGTCTGAACGGACATCCGGAGTGCTCCTCGGGAGACGACGTCGGCCGGGTGTCGGAGTCCACCTCGACTCGGCCCGACACCCGGTGACGGCATCGGTCGGCGTGTCTTGCGGCTTGAGTGTAGGCACCCGGGTGGCCCTGCTCCGAACGCGGGCGCCCGTCGTTCGCCTGCGGCGCAACGCAAGTCAACGACAGCGCGTCGTAGTTCGGCGTGGTCGGACGTCCAGGGCCGTCGCGCCGCACGCCCGCGGGCGTCCGGCGCGACGGGGCGCGCACCCGGCCCGCTAGACTCCCGACGGCCGCGGCGTCACCCGCGGGTGCGCCCCCGTAGCTCAGGGGATAGAGCATCGGTTTCCTAAACCGTGTGTCGCAGGTTCGAATCCTGCCGGGGGCACCCTCCTTCTCGCGGGCCTCAGCGCCCCGCGGCGAGCAGCCCGCCGCGCCGAGCCGTCCCGGGCTCGTCCTCCGGCCGGGCGCGCTGGTCGTGGTCCACGACGGCGTACAGGAAGACCGCCGCCCCGGACATCTCCAGCAGCTCCTCGACCGAGTACGCGGTGAGCAGCAGCACGCCGTCCTGCGGTGCGCCCGCGCTCATCAGCACGTTGCCCAGCACCTCGAGCCCGACGGCTCCGCCCACGTAGAGGGCGCCCGCCAGGACGACGAGCCCGGCGGTGCGTCGCGGCAGGGCCAGCAGGAAGCGGGCGAGGAGCAGGGCGAACGCCGCGGCCAGGGGCAGGGCGACCGCGAACCAGCCGTAGCGCAGGGCCCCGCCGTCGCCGAGCACCGCGGAGACGGGCTCGTTGAGCCGCTCGTGCAGGCCGACGACCTCGTCCAGCGAGAGGTAGGTGAAGGCCGCGGCCAGCAGCGCCCAGTGCGGCGCCCAGGGCGCGCGCTCGCGGCGCCGGCGGCGGGCGACGTCGGCGACGACGAGCGCGACCACCGCCAGCAGCGTGCCGGAGAACCAGGCGGGGAGGTTGTTCTCGGTGTTGAGGTCCACGGCCCAGGCGGCGGTGCGGGCGACGCGGGCGTCGACGTGGAAGCCCTTGACGAGCAGGCCGGTGGCGTAGCCGGCCAGCACCAGGGCGGAGACCACCAGCAGCAGGGTGCGCAGCAGCGCCCTGGCGGGCACGGACACGACGAGCACGAGCGCCTCCGGAGGGCGGGGTGAACAGGCGGTGGACGGGATCGGGCGCGCACGTTAACGGCCCGGGACAACCACAGCCACTCCCCACGGCGCGTCGCCGGCGCGGTTGACTGCGTGCTGCGCCGCCGTGACGCACAGGTCCTGCGCGAGCGGCGCCCACCCCCGCTCCGTCGACCTCCCGTCACCCCGCGTTCGCTGTGCAGCCCTTGTGCAGTACGGGTGCGGTGCCCAGACTCACGCCGCGTGAGACCGCGCACCGTCGCCGCCGCCACCCTGGCCGCCGCCACGCTCCTGACCCCCCTGACCGCCACCGCCGCGCCGCAGGCGCACCCCGGGCACTGGCCCGGGCACCACTGGCAGCCCGAGGCCGCCGCGCCGCTCGTCGTCGGGCACCGCGGCGCCTCCGCCTACCGCCCCGAGCACACCCTGGCCTCGTACGAGCTGGCCGCCCGGCTGGGCGCCGACGTCATCGAGCCGGACCTGGTCTCCACGAAGGACGGCGTGCTCGTGGTGCGCCACGAGAACGAGATCTCCGGCACCACGGACGTCGCCGAGCGCCCGGAGTTCGCCGACCGGCGGGCGACGAAGACGATCGACGGCGTGGAGCTGACCGGCTGGTTCACCGAGGACTTCACCCTCGCGGAGCTGAAGACGCTGCGCGCAGTGGAGCGCCTGCCCGAGCTGCGCCAGGAGAGCACCGTCTTCGACGGCGCCTTCGAGGTGCCCACCTTCGAGGAGGTGCTCGACGAGCGCGAGCGCCTCTCGAAGGAGCTGCGCCGGGACATCGGGGTGATCCCCGAGATCAAGCACTCGACGTACTTCGACTCCCTCGGGCTGTCCATGGAGGAGGGCGTGGTGCGGGCGCTGGAGGAGCACCGGCTGAACCGCCCGGGCTCGGGCGCCACCGTGCAGTCCTTCGAGCTGACGAACCTGGTCGAGCTGCGCACGGAGCTGGGCCTGCGCGCGGACTCGGTGTTCCTCACCTCCTCCACCGGCGCGCCGGCGGACCTGGTGGCGCAGGGCGACCCGCGCCAGTACGCGGACCTGCTGGTGCCCTCGGCGCTGCGCGACCTGGCCCGGCACGTGGACTCCCTCGGCCCGTCGCTGGACCAGGTCGTCGCGCTGGAGGAGGACGGCACCCTGGGCGAGGAGACCCGCCTGGTCGACGACGCGCACGCCGCCGGCCTGACGGTGGTGCCCTACACCCTGCGCCCGGAGAACCAGTTCCTGCCGGTGGACTACCGCCTCGGCGAGGACCCGGCGGACTTCGGCCGCGTGCTGGACCTGGCGCAGGTCTACTTCGAGGCCGGCGTCGACGGCATCTTCACCGACGCCCCGGACCTGGGCGACGTGGCGCGCGACCGCTTCGTGGCCGAGCGCGACGGGCAGGAGCGGGCCGGCTGAGCAGCCGTCCCCACCGCGCGCCGCGGGCACCGCTGCCCCGGCGCGACGCGGCCCGCCTCCCCCGCCGGGGACGGCGGGCCGCGCTCTCAGCGGCTGGCGGGGGCGACGGCGAGGTCGGAGAAGCGCACCACGGCGTCCTCGGAGTAGACGCCGACCGAACCGCGCAGGTAGGGCGTCTCGGTGTCCGTGGAGGTCACCACGTGCGCGGTGTCGACCCACACGTCCACGGTGGCGCCGACCTGCCGCACGCGCACGGCGTGCGGGGCGCCGGTCTCGGCGGGGGACTGGCCGGTGGCGAGGAAGCGCTGCGCGCCCGGGTAGGCCGGGTCTGCCTTGCCCAGCTCCCAGCCGTTGGGCTTGAGGGTGAAGTAGTAGAACCGCTGCGGGCCCTCGTAGTGCCACACCACCCAGCCGACCTCCCAGGGGTTCGGCGTGCCCTCGCGCGTCTGGCGCAGCGTGTGCACGGTGGCGGAGAAGTCCACGTCGCCGTAGTCGGCCACGGAGACGACGAGCCCGGCGTGGGTCTCCGCCGGCTCGGTCGCAGCCCGGGGCGCGAGCTCGATGACGCCGTCGTCCCCGGTGGTGCGCCCCTCGCCGTTGAAGACGGCCTGCCACGGTCCGTGCACGGAGCCGTCGGCCCACACCTCCGGTCCCCCCACGGGCCACCTCCACTGCACCAGGGCACCGGCGAGCACGACGGCGGCGACGGCGGCGAGCGGCCAGGTCCACCGCGGCCGGCGGCGCGCCCGGCCGGGCCGGCGGGCGCCCCGGCCGGTGACCGGGCCGGTGACCGTCTCGGTGAGCGGGGCGGCGACGACGTGCAGCTCGGCGGCCCCGTCCGCGTGCCGGTCGCCGCTCGGGGAGCGGTCCGGGCCGCCGGGCGGGGGGACGGACGACGGTCGCGTGCCGCGGTGCACCACACGGGCATGCTCGCACGGCGGCGGGGACCGGCACGAGCGCACGGGCGCGGTGGCCCGGTCCGCTCGCGCGGACCGGGCCCGCGCGGGCCGGACCCGTGGCAGGCTGGCCGCCGACGGCGCGACCCGGTCGCGCCGGGGACCGCCGACCCGCGGAGGTGAGGCCGTGCGCCGCAGGACCGCGCTCGCCCTGCCGGTCGTCGTGACGGCCGCGGCCGGCGGCGCCGCGGTGGGCCTGGCCGCCCGGCGCGACGCCGTCCTGGCCGCCCCGCCCGCCACCGCCCCCGTGCCGGGCCGCGGCGGCGAGGGACCGGCGGGGCGCGTGGAGTTCGAGGTCCACGACGCCGACGGGCGCCTGCTCGACTTCGCCGCGGTGCGCCGCGTGCAGTCCGCGGGCACCGGGCAGGACGGCCACGACGACGTCCTGGTGGACGCGCAGGACCTGCGCGTGCTGGTGCCGTGGCCGCTGGAGGAGGGCCCCTCGTTCGCCGTGCAGCGCCCGGCGGGCCGGGTGGCGCTGGCGATGGCGTGGCCGACGTCGGCGGGGTACGGGCAGCTGGTGGTGGACCTGCCGCCGCCGGGGCGCTACGGGTTCACCCTCGTCGCGGCGGCGCAGGCGGTCGCCGAGCTGGAGGCGCAGCTGGCGGCCCGCCCCGGGCACCGGCCCTCGGCGGCCGTGACGGGGGCGCTGGAGCGGGCCCGCGACCTCCTGGCGCGGGTGCGGAGCGCCACCGGCGCCGGGCAGCGCGGCGCCCTGGGCACCCGCGCGCTGGACGCGGCGGTGGGCGGGCAGCTGCGGCTGCTGCGCGAGCACGGCCGCGAGGAGGCGCTGCGCCGGGGCGCCGCCGGCGACGTGCAGCGCGGGGTGACGTTCGAGGACCCCTCCCGGCACGACGCGCTGGCCTCGGTGCGCGAGCTGACCGGCGGCGACCCGCGCACCGGGTGGGTGCGGCTGGTCTTCGACGCGGAGCGCGGCGCGCGCTCGTACGCCGCCGACGTGGCGGCGGTGCGGGCGGCGGGGCTGCACGTCGTGGGCCAGTTCCTGGACTCCTCGCAGCTGGCCGGGGTGGACGGGCCCGCCTGGCGGGCACGGGTGGCCGAGTACGTCGGCGCGCTGCCGCAGGTGGAGGAGTGGGAGGTCGGCAACGAGGTCAACGGGGCGTGGACCGGGGAGGGCTCGGCCGCGAAGGCGCTGTGGGCGGCGCGCCACGTCAAGCAGAACTCCGGCGCGCGGACCCTGCTGACGCTGTACTGGCAGATGGGCGAGGGCGAGCCGGAGGAGTCGGTGTTCACGTGGGCGGCGCGGCACCTGCCGGCGGCCGCGGTCGGGGACGTCGACGACATCGGGTTGTCGGTGTACCCGGAGGACCACCCGCTGGGCGCGACCCTCGACCGCGTCCTGACGACGCTGCACCGCGCCTACCCCGACCAGCAGCTGCTCGTCAGCGAGCTCGGGTACGGCGCGGCTGACCTCAGCGGGCGCTGGTGGTTCGGCTCGCCCGACGACGTGGGGGCGGGCAGGGTCGCGGTGGCGGCGTTCCACGGCGACGCCGCGTTCGGGTACCCGTTCTCCCGCGGCGGGGTGTTCTGGTGGTACTACCTGACCGAGGCGGTGGCCCCCTCGCCGCTGCGCGCGGCGCTGGCGGCCCCGCGCCCGCGCGCCGTGCAGCGCCGGGCGCGCTCGGTGCGCGGGCGGCGCTGAGCGGGGCGCCGCGCCCGGCGCCCCGCTCCCCCGCCGCGGCGGGGACGTTCAGACGGCGGAGGCGGCCACGAACGTGTACCCCAGGGCCTTGATGCCGGTGATCGTCTCGCGCAGGTGCGCGGTGCCCAGGTAGGGGTGGTAGAAGAAGCTGGCGACACCGTCGCGGACCACGAGGTTCGCGCGGGCGGTGGCCACCAGGTCCGCGGGGAGGCGCGCGGGGTGGTTGTTGAACGCCTCCGGCTCGACGTTGCCGACGCACTCGGGCAGCACCTTCGTGCCGTAGAGGTCCCTCACCGCGTAGGGGAAGTACTGCCCGTTGAGGCGGGCGTGGTCCACCGCGCCGGTGAACAGGCCGCCGAAGTACAGGCCCCGCTCGTAGCGGGTGCTGAACCTCGCTGCGACGGCGCGGTAGTCCGTGGCGCTGGCGGCGTAGTGCGGGAACTCGAAGATCGTGGGGACCCCGAGCCCCGCGGCGGTGAAGGCGCTGGCGGCGGAGGTGACGCGGCCGGTGGCCCACGCGGTGGAGTCGCCGGGCACGGGACCGTCGTAGACGACGCTGTCGGCGGCGTCGACGTGGGCGCGGAAGAACTCGAAGTCGTTGGCGCTCACGCCGTCGTAGGGGTTCGCGGCCTCGCCGAACTGGTGGGTGTAGCCGTGCATGAGCAGCGTGCCGCCGCGGGACTGCATGTGCTTCAGGGCGCTGACCACCTGGGGGCGGTCGCGCAGCGCGTAGTCCTCGGGGGTCCCCCCGCTGAGCGCGCCGAGCGGGTCGCGGTAGCGCGCGTAGACGGCGACGCTGAAGGGCACCCGCTGGGCGGAGAGGTAGTCGGCCACGGCCCGCAGCTCGGCGGGGTCGGCGTCCGGGCCGACGTCCTCGATGCGCACCAGCGCGCGGCGCCGGGTCGGCGTCGAGGGCGCCAGGGCGTCGAAGAGCAGGTCGCTGAAGGCGAGGTAGCGGTCGCCGTGCCCGACGTAGGAGAAGGGGACCTCGCCGAGGTAGGTGAAGTTCCCGGACCGCACGGCCCACGGGAACGTCGTGCCGTCGGCGCGGCGCGCGGTCGCCAGCACCGTCGCCCTGGTCGGGTCGGAGATCGAGACCCCCATGATCCCGCCCTGGTTCTGCGGGTCCCGGGAGAGGTCCTGCCCCTTGTAGGACACCGTGGCCACGGTGGAGACGTCGAACTGGGTCCACGTCCATCCCGTGCGCGCGGCGAACCCCGGGTCCGCGGCGGTGAGGTGCCAGATGTTGTCGTACACCCACGTGACGGGTTTCGCGGTGGCGGTGACGTCGGCGAGGAACGCGGCCGGCAGCGGTTCGTCGTAGGTGGAGCCGACGTAGACGACGGCGCTGTAGCCGTCGAGCATCCCGGCGGTGTAGGAGGCCACCGG
>NZ_JAAALM010000132.1 GCF_009906395.1 Kineococcus indalonis | reverse complement strand
CTGCGGCCCTCGGTGCGCGTGCCCGCCGCCACCCGCGCCACCCTGACCGCGGTGGCCCCCGCCCTCACCGGCAGCTGGGCCCTGGGCGGGCTGTTCCTGGGCCTGGGGCCCTCGCTGGCCGCCGGCGTGCTGGGCCGCACCGACCGCCTGGTCGGCGGCCTGGCCGTGGCCGCCCTCACCGGCACCGGCGCGCTCGTGGGGGTGCTCACGCGCACCCTGCCGCCGCGGCGGGTGGCCGCCGCCGGCTCGGCCGCCTTCCTGCTGGGCCCGGCCCTGCTCGTCGTGGCGCTGCAGCACGCCTCCACGCCGCTGTTCTTCGTCGCCGCGGTCGTCTCCGGGGTCGGCTTCGGCGCCGCCTTCCAGGGCGGCCTGCGCGCCGTGGTGGCCACCGCCCCCGCCGCCGAGCGCGCCGGCGTCCTCGCCGCCGTCTACGTCATGTGCTACCTGTCCTTCGGCGTGCCCGCCGTCGTCGGCGGCCTGCTCACCCCCCGCGTCGGCCTGCGCGCCGTGGCCGACGGCTACGCCGGGCTCGTGGTGCTGCTGGGCGCGGCCGCGCTGGTCCTGGCGGCGCTCGCCGCCCGCCGCGCCCCCCGCGCGGGCGTGCCCGCGCCCTGCGGGACCACCGCCGGCCGCTGACGCCCGGCCCGCCCCGCTGAACCGGGTCAGCGCTCGGCGCGATCACGACCCGCAACGGGGGAGACGCGGGGCGCCGACCGCCCTAGGGTGGACGGTGACGGTCGGCGACCCGCCCCGTCCTGCTCCGCTCGACGGCGCGCGGCGCACCACCTCACCAGGCTCCCCGAGGACCGCTCACGCGATGACCGCGCTGCCCACCTCCCGCTCCGCGACCACACCCCCCTCCTCCCGCAGCACCTCCACGTTCGGGCTGGTGCTGCTGCTCGGCGTCATGGCCGCCCTGGGGGCGGTCACCATCGACCTGTACCTGCCCTCGCTGCCGGAGGTCGCCGAGGACCTGGGCACCACCGCCGCCAGCGCCCAGCTGACCATCACGTGCGTGCTCGTCGGCTCCGCCCTGGGGCAGCTGATCAGCGGTCCCCTCAGCGACGCGTTCGGCCGCCGCAAGCCGGCCGTGGTCGGCTTCGCCGTGTACGTGCTGGCCTGCCTGCTGTGCGCGGTGGCGCCGAACCTGCCCTCGCTGGTCGCCGCCCGCTTCCTGTCGGGCATGGGCGCGGCCGCCGGCTCCGTGGTCGGCATGGCGATCATCCGCGACCTGTTCACCGGGCCGACCGCCGCGCGGCTGATGTCCCGGCTGATCCTCGTCATCGGCGTGGCGCCGCTGTTCGCGCCCACCATCGGCGGCGCGATCGCCGAGCGCACCGGCTGGCGCCCGGTGCTGGCGATCCTGTCCGGCGTGGGCGTGCTGGTGCTGCTGGCGGTGTGGCGCAAGCTGCCCGAGACCCGCCCGGAGCTGGCCGCGGACGTCCCCGCGCAGGCCTCGCGCGCCGCCGCGCCGGCCGTGCCGGTCACCCGCCGCCGCGGCGGGCGGGTGCTGCGCAGCTTCGCCGGCTACGGCGCGCTGCTGCGCGACCGCCGCTTCATGGCGCTGGCGCTGGTGCCGGGCCTGGCGATGGCCGTGGTGATGAGCTACGTGGCCACCTCCCCCTTCGTCTTCCAGGAGGAGTTCGGGCTGAGCACCACGCAGTTCGCGGTCCTGTTCGCCGTGATGGGCGTGGCCCTCGTCGGCGGCAGCCAGGTCAACGCCGCCCTCGTGCAGCGCTTCGGCTCCCCGGCGCTGCTGCGCGTGGGCGTGAGCGCGGCGCTGACGCTGGCGCTGGTGCTGGGCGCGGTGGTGCTCTCCGGCACCGAGCAGCTCCTCGCCTTCGTGGTGCCGCTGTGGCTGCTGCTGCTGACCCTGGGCCTGATCATGCCCAACGCGGTGACGATGGCCCTGGAGCCGTACGGCGCCAGCGCCGGCGCGGCCGCGGCCCTGGTGACGGCCCTGCAGTCCGGCGTCGGCGGGCTGGTCGGCGTCGCCACCGGCGTGCTCGGCGGCGACGAGCACGCGATGGCGCTGGTGGTGGCGGTCGCCACCGCCCTGGCCCTGGTGCTCACCGCGGCCGTGTCGGTGGCCGACCGCCGCGCCGCCCTCGCGCGCGCCTGAGCGCCCCGGCGGGCCCGGGGCGCCGCGCGCGTCCCGGGCCTAGGCTCGGCCCATGAGCTCGATCACGGACCAGCGCTCCGCGGTGGACGACCTGGACCCCGCCGTCCGCCCGCAGGACGACCTCTTCCGCCACGTCAACGGCCGCTGGCTGGCCACGACCGAGATCCCCGACGACCGCGCCGTGGACGGCGCCTTCGTGCGTCTGCGCGACGAGTCCGAGGCCCAGTGCCGCGCCATCGTGGAGGCCGCCGCGGCCGCCGCCGCGGACGGCTCCGCCGAGCCGGGCGGCGTGCAGCAGAAGATCGGCGACCTGTACGCCTCCTTCATGGACACCGCGCGCGTCGAGGAGCTCGGCGCCTCCCCCGTGGCCGGCGAGCTAGCCGCCGTGGACGCCGTCACCGACCTGGACGGCCTGGTGCGCCTGCTGGGCCGCTTCGAGCGCCTGGGCGTGGGCGGCCCCTTCGCCTACTGGGTGGACACCGACAACGCCCGCTCGGACACCTACGTCGTCTACGTCACCCAGTCCGGCCTGGGCCTGCCCGACGAGTCGTACTACCGCGAGGAGCAGCACGCCCAGCTGCGCGAGGCGTACGTCGCGCACGTGGAGCGGGTGCTGGCCATCGGGGGCCGCCCGGACCCGGCCGGCAGCGCCCGGCGGGTGCTGGAGCTGGAGACCGCCCTGGCCGCCCACCACTGGGACCGGGTGCGCAACCGCGACGCCAACGCCACCTACAACAAGCTGGACCGCGCCGGGCTGGCCGCGCTGCTGCCGGGCGTGGACCTGGGCGCGTGGACGGCCGCGGCGGGCCTGCCGGGCTCCGCGTTCGCCGAGGTCGTCGTGCGCCAGCCCAGCTACCTGGAGGGGCTGGCGCAGGTGCTGGCGGGCACCCCGGTGGGCACCTGGCGCGAGTGGCTGGGCTGGCGGGTGCTGCACCAGGCGGCGCCCTACCTGCACGCCGAGCTGGTGGCGGAGAACTTCGCCTTCTACGGCACCACCCTGACCGGTGCCCCGCAGCTGCGCGAGCGCTGGAAGCGCGGCGTGGGGCTGGTGGAGGGCGCCCTGGGCGAGGCGCTGGGCGAGCTGTACGTCGCCGAGCACTTCCCGCCGGCGGCGAAGGCGCGCATGGAGGAGCTCGTCGCCAACCTCGTGGAGGCGTACCGCCAGGACATCGAGGCCCTGGACTGGATGACGCGCCAGACCAAGGACCGCGCGCTGGAGAAGCTGGCGAAGTTCACGCCCAAGATCGGCCACCCCGAGCGGTGGCGGGACTACTCGGCGCTGAGCATCGAGCGCGGCGACCTGCTGGGCAACGTGCGCCGCGCCTTCGCCTTCGAGGTGGACCGCGAGCTGGCGAAGCTGGGCGCCCCGGTGGACCGCTCGGAGTGGTTCATGACCCCGCAGACGGTCAACGCCTACTACAACCCGGGCATGAACGAGATCGTCTTCCCCGCGGCGATCCTGCGCCCGCCGTTCTTCTCCCTGGAGGCCGACGACGCCGAGAACTACGGCGGCATCGGCGCCGTCATCGGCCACGAGATCGGCCACGGCTTCGACGACCAGGGCGCCAAGTACGACGGCGACGGCAACCTGCGCGACTGGTGGACCGACGCCGACCGCGAGGAGTTCGGCCAGCGCACCGCGGCCCTGATCGCCCAGTACGACGCGCTGGAGCCGCCCGAGACGCCCGGCCAGCGCGTCAACGGCGCCCTGACCGTCGGGGAGAACATCGGCGACCTGGGCGGGCTGACCATCGCGCACAAGGCGTACGAGATCTCGCTGGGCGGCCGCGAGGCCCCCGTCGTGGACGGCCTGACGGGCAGCCAGCGCCTCTTCGTCGGCTGGGCGCGGGTGTGGTGCGGCAAGGTGCGCCCCGCCGAGGTGGCCCGGCGCCTGGCCATCGACCCGCACTCCCCGCCGGAGTTCCGCTGCAACGCGGTGGTGCGCAACCTCGCGGAGTTCCACGAGGCGTTCGGCGTGCAGCCGGGCGACGGGCTGTGGATGGACGAGGCCGAGCGGGTGCGCATCTGGTGACCCGCTGAGCGCGGCGGGCCGGCGGGCGCGTCAGGGGGCCAGGACCACCTGGTCGCGCCCGCCGGACTTGGCCGCGTACAGCGCCCGGTCGGCGGCCAGCAGCAGCTCGTCGGGGCTGGTGCCGTGCTCGGGGCAGGCGGCCACGCCGGCGCTGATGGTGACGCGCACGTCGCTGCCGGGCACGCGCAGCGCCGAGCACGTTCGGCGCAGCTCCTCGGCGCGCTCGGTGGCCGCGGCCGCGTCCAGGCCTGGCAGGACGACGACGAACTCCTCCCCGCCGTAGCGCACGGCGTCCTCGGCGCGGGCGTGCTCGCGCAGCACCTCGGCCACGGCGACGAGCACCGCGTCGCCGACGGCGTGCCCGTGCGTGTCGTTGACGGCCTTGAAGTGGTCCACGTCGAGCAGCACGAGGGCCAGCGGGCGCCCGCCGCCGGCGGAGGCCAGCAGCCGCTCGGCGAGGTCGTCGACGAAGCGCCGCCGGTTGCGCAGCCCGGTGAGGGGGTCGCGCGCGGCCTCCTCGGCCAGGTCGGCGCGCAGCCGCTCGATGGTCTCCACGTGCCGGCGCAGCTGCGCGTTGGCGTCCTCCAGGGCGCGCTGCTGGCCCAGCTGCGCGGTGACGTCGCGCAGCACCGCCACGCGGCCGAGCACCTGCCCGCGGTGGTCGCGGATCGGGCGGACCCGCACGTCGAGGCTGCTGGCGCCCAGCTGCACGACGCCCTCGCCCTCGCCGCGGCCGTGGCCGCCCGAGCCGGCGCAGCAGGGCGCGGGCGGCGGGGTTGAGGTCCACCAGGCGCCCCTGCCCGTCGACGACCACGACCCCGTCGCCGAGGGTGTCCACGACCAGGCCGCGGGCCACGGGCAGCAGGTGCAGCAGGTCCTGGCGCAGCACGGAGTAGGCGAACAGCAGCCCGGTGGCGGCGAAGACCGCCGGGGTGGGGTCCACCCGGATCACCGAGGCGGGCAGCACCACCACCACGACGTTGACCAGGGCGGGCAGCGTCATCGCCAGCAGCACCGTCCCCAGCTGCCGGCGCAGCAGGCCGGTGGCGTGCCGGCGCTGGCGCGCCACGGTGACGGCGCCGGCGACGACCACCGCGTAGCTGTACAGCGCGTGCGCCCAGAACAGCGGCCCGAAGGAGGTCACGCGCACGAGGGGGTCCTCGGCGTGCTCGACGCTGGCGTAGAACCAGCGCGCCCACGGGTCGGCCAGCAGGGCCAGCTGCACCAGCACCGGTTCCACGCACAGCGCGGCCACGCGCCGCGGGGTCAGGCGCCGGCCGGTGACGGTGTGCGCGAACAGCAGGTTGCTGGCCACCGCTCCGGTGATGCCGAGGTACTGCAGGTGCACGAGCGCGTCGAGCACCGCGGGGCGCTGCCCGCTGTTCAGCAGCACGACCGCCGCGGCCCACACGCCCACCGAGGCCAGGGAGGCGGTCAGCGGCACGGCGGCGGAGGTGCGCGCGCGCCGGCGCCAGGCGATCACGGCGGTGGCGGTGGTCAGCGCCGAGGTGAGGGCGACGACGAGCGTGAGGGTCCCCACCGTCCCGTTCCGCTCCCCCCGCCGCGCCGCGCCGGTCTGCTCCGGCGGGTCCGACCCTCCCATCGGCCCCCGACACGGGCCGGTGGACCACCCGTCCGGGTGGTTCACCGGCGCCGCCGCTCAGCGCCCGGGCGGGCCCGGGGGAAGCCGCGGGTGCAGCAGGTGCGCCACGAGGGCGGTCCAGCCCGTCTGGTGGGTGGCCCCCAGGCCCTCCCCGGTGTCGCCGTCGAAGTACTCGTTGAAGGTGGGGTGCTCCTGCCACAGCGGGTCGGCGGTGGACTCGATGCGCTCGCCGTCGGCGGGCCGGCGCCCGTCCACGGGCCGGAACAGCGAGACGAGGCTGTCGTCGATGAGGTCGGCGGCCTCCACCAGCGTGATCCGCTTCCCGGACCCGCGGGGCACCTCCACGGTCACGGTGTCGCCGAAGAAGCGCCCGTAGGTGCGCAGCTTGTCCGCCAGCAGCACGTTGACGGGGAACCAGATGGGCCCGCGCCAGTTGGAGTTGCCGCCGAACAGCCCGGTGCGCGACTCGCCCGGCTCGTACACGATCGAGGAGTGCTGCCCGCTGACCTCGGTGGTGATGTGCTCCTTGACGGCGGCCGAGAGCGAGCGGACGCCGTAGTCGGAGAGGAACTGCTCGGGGTCGAACATCCGGTCCAGGATGCGCTGCAGGCGCGGCTTGTCCAGCAGCGAGAGCAGCATCTGCCGGCCCTCGGGGCCCGAGCGGGTCAGCAGCGGCAGGGTCAGCTCCGGCCGGCGGCGCTGCAGCCAGCGCAGCCGGGAGGTCAGGTCGGGGCACTCCTCGGAGATCCAGCCGGGCACCTCGGTGGCGCCCAGGATCGGCAGCAGGCCGACCATGGAGGGCACCCGCATGGGCTCGGCGGTGCCGTCGGGGTGCAGCAGCACGTCGTAGAAGAAGCCGTCCGCCTCGTCCCACAGCGTCAGCTCCTGCGAGCCGAACGACATCATCGCCTGCGCGATGGAGAGGAAGTGCTCGAGGAACTTCGTCGCGGCGTCCTCCCAGGCGGGGTCGTGCCGCGACAGCTCCAGCGCGATCTTGAACATCTGCTGGCAGTAGAAGGCCATCCAGCTCGTGGCGTCGGACTGCTCCAGCCGGTACCCGGGCGGCAGCTGCGCCGAGCGGTCGAAGAGGCCGATGTTGTCCATCCCCAGGAAGCCGCCCTCGAAGAGGTTCATCCCGTCGGCGTCCTTGCGGTTGACCCACCACGAGAAGTTGAGCAGCAGCTTGGTGAAGACCCGCACCAGGAAGCCCTGGTCCCGGTAGCCGTCGAGGCGGTACACGTGCCAGGCCGCCCAGGCGTGCACGGGCGGGTTGACGTCGCCGAAGGCCCACTCGTACGCGGGCAGCTGCCCGTTGGGGTGCATGGACCACTCGCGGAGCATGAGGACCAGCTGCTCCTTGGCGAACTCGGGGTCCACGTGCGCCAGCGGGATGCAGTGGAAGGCGAGGTCCCAGGCCGCGAACCAGGGGTACTCCCACTCGTCCGGCATGGAGATGACGTCGGCGAGCGCCAGGTGCCGCCAGCCGGTGTTGCGCCCGCCGCGCTGGCGGCGCGACTCCGGCGGCGGGTCGGCCCACGGGTCCCCGTCGAGCCACTGGCGCACGTCGTAGCGGTACAGCTGCTTGGTCCACAGCAGCCCCGCGTAGGCGCGCCGGGCGATGTGCTTGTCCGACGCCGGCAGCGCCTCGGGCAGCACGGCGTCGTAGTAGGCGTCGGCCTCGGCGGCGCGGTCGCGCACGACGGCGTCGAAGCCGTCGCCGAAGGTGCCCCGGCCCGGCTCGCGCGGCGAGAGCCGCAGGCGCACCTCGACGGTCTGCCCGGGCAGCACCTCGTCGAAGCGGTACCAGAAGGCGACCTTGGTGCCCTGCAGCGCGGGGTTGACCGCGCCGGTGTCGCCGTGGACGATCCGCCGGTCGATGCCGTCCTTGGTGTGCGCGGTGGTGTTGCGCGCGGCGCCGAAGAGCTCCACCGCGTTGGTCTCGTTCTCGCAGAAGAGCACCTCGGGCGAGCCCTCGGCGGAGACGTAGTAGCGGCCGAGGTGCCCGTGCTGGCACTCGACGGACTCCAGACCGCCGACGGTGAGGGTGGGCGGCAGGACCTGCTCCATGGTGCCGCGCCGCTTGTCCCAGCCCCAGGACCACGTGTTGCGGAACCACACCTGCGGCACGAGGTCGAGCGGCGCCGGGTCGGGCCCGTGGTTGGTCGCGCTGATCACGGCGCAGATGTCGTCGGGGGAGGCCTTGGCGTAGGTGACCTCGACGTCGAAGAAGCGGTTCTCGTCGAGCACGCCGGTGTCGCCGAGCTCGTACTCGCGCTCGTCGCGGCTGCGCCGGGCGTTCTCCTCCCGCAGCTGCCGGTAGGGGAACTCCGCCTGCGGGTAGCGGTACAGCCACCGCATCCAGCTGTGCGACGGGGTGCTGTCCACGGCCCACCAGTACTCCTTGGCGTCCTCGCCGTGGTTGCCCTCGCCGTTGGTGAGGCCGAAGAGCCGCTCCTTGAGGATGGGGTCCTTGCGGTTCCACAGGGCCACGGCCAGGTTGAGGAAGCCGAAGCGGTCGCAGATGCCGCCCAGGCCGTCCTCCCCCCAGCGGTACGCGCGGGCGCGCGCCTGGTCGAAGGGGAAGGCCGACCACGCGTCGCCGGCCTCGGAGTAGTCCTCGCGCACGGTGCCCCACTGACGGCCGGCGAGGTAGGGCCCCCACAGCCGCCAGGGGCCGTCGGGGCCGGGGGACTCGGCCATCCGGGCGTGCTCGGCGCTCGGGTGCCCCTGGGGGGCGGGCGTCTCGGCAGGCTGGTCCACCGCTCCATCCTGCCAACACGGGCCACGTGGTGCCGGGTGAGCGCGCCGCGCGCCCGATCCTCTTGCGGGACAGCGGTTGCCGTGCTTCGGTGGGGTCGGATTTGCCTGCTCCTGCTCGTCGGCGTACTGTTCTTCTCGTCGCCCGGACGGGGCGGCCGCCGGGGCCAGCGGGCCGCGGGGGCCGGTCGTGAGCGGGTGGTGCCGGAGTCTTGATCGGGAATGG
>NZ_JAAALM010000131.1 GCF_009906395.1 Kineococcus indalonis | reverse complement strand
TCCCCCACCCGTCCCCCGGCGGTCCACGACGGTGCGTAGGAGACCCTTCGTCTCGTGATAGCTTTCACGAAGTCCGCCCGGCCCCTGCACCGGTGAGCCGCGGACGCGCCGACGAGCCGAACCCCGGACGACCCGCCGACGACAGAGAGCAGCTGCCGTGACCAGGAGTGCCGACGACGTGTTCAGCGTCGTCCCGCGCCGCGCGCTGCCCCCCGTCGTCGCCGTCTGGCTGGCCGGCACGGGCGCCGCCGCGCTGTCGGGCACCCCGGCCGCGCTCGGCGCGCTGGTCGGCGGTGGCCTGGCCACCGCCTTCCTCGCCTCGACCTTCCTGCTGCTGCGCGTGCTCAAGCACGTCGAGCCCGCGCTGAGCCTGGCGCTGGCCCTGGTGGTCTACCTCTTCAAGGTCACGGTGCTCGCCACCGCGGTGCTCGTGCTGCGCGACCTGCCCGGCGTGGACGGGCGGGCCGCGGCCCTGGCCGCCGCGGCGTGCACGGTCGTGTGGAGCGCGGCCGCGTGCCTCGCCTTCCGCCGCCTGCGCCTGCCGGTCTTCGACCTCGCGCACGGCCGTTCCGGGGCGGGGAGCTGACGTGCCCGGCTGCTACCGTTCGCACCACCATGCCCGAGGAGGACAGGCGGCCGGACGAGGACGCGCGCGAGCAGGCCAGGCTGCAGGACAGCGTGGCTTGGAACGCGGTCTCGTACCTGATGTCCGGGATCGTCGGCTTCGGGCTGCTCGGCCTGCTGCTGGACCGGTGGCTGGGGACGTCCTTCCTGGCCGTCGTCGGCTGCCTCGGCGGCATGGCGCTGAGCATCTACTACGTGTGGTTCCGGTACGGTTCGCGCAAGTGATGCCCAGCCCGCGCACAGCGCGGGCGGGCGTCCGGCGCACCGTGCCTGCCCCCCGTCCACACACTGGCGTTCGTACGGAGGAGACGCTGTGAGCCTGTCCACGCTCGCCACCGCTGGGGGGGAGACCTTCGAGGCTCCCACGCCCGGCGACTTCTGGCAGCCGCTGATCGGGAACGGCGACTTCGCCATCACCCGGCCGATGTTCGTCATGGCGCTGAGCGTCGTGGTCATCGGGGCGTTGCTGCTGGCGACCACCAAGCGGCTCACGGTCGTGCCGGCGAACAAGAAGCAGTTCGCGGTGGAGGCCCTCTACGGCTTCGTCCGCAACGGCGTGGCCCGGGACATCATCGGGTCCAAGGAGTTCCTCCGCTACGTCCCGCTGCTGTTCACGATGTTCGTCCTCATCCTCGTGAACAACCTCGCCGGGGTCATCCCGCCGATCCAGTTCCCGACGATGAGCCGCATCGGCTTCCCGATCGCGCTGACCCTCGTGGTCTTCGTGCTCTACCACGCGATCGGGATCAAGCGGAAGGGCCTGGGCGGCTACTTCAAGTCGCTCATGCCGGCCGGCGTCCCGGTGTTCCTCGTGCCGGTCGTCTACCTGCTGGAGCTCTTCACCTACTTCGTCTCGCGCCCGCTGACGCTGGCGGTGCGACTCTTCGCGAACATGTTCGCGGGTCACATGCTGATCCTCGTGCTGTTCCTCGGCGGCGAGCACCTGCTGCTGCACGGTGAGGGACTGCTGCCCGCCGCGGGCGTGGTCTCGTACCTGTTCGGCCTGGTGATGTCCTTCTTCGAGCTGCTGATCCAGGTGCTGCAGTCCTACATCTTCGTGCTGCTCACCGCCACGTACATCGCCGGCTCCCTCGCCGACGAGCACTGACCCACCGCACGACAACGACTCCGGGGCCGTCGGCGCCGGTCCGAGAAAGGAACGATCCACACCATGGGTGGAAGCCTCAACGTCATCGGTTACGGCCTCGCCGCGATCGGCCCGGCCATCGCCGTCGGTCTCGTCTTCGCCGCCTACATCAACGGCGTCGCCCGCCAGCCCGAGTCGCGCGGCATGCTGCAGCCGATCGCCATCCTGGGCTTCGCGCTCGCCGAGGCGCTCGCGATCCTGGGCTTCGTCCTCGCCTTCATCAACCCGGGCGGCGAGTGACCGACCTCCCCGTCGGCGAGACCAACTGACAGCTAAGGAGCGCACATGCCCGCGTGGGTGATGGCTGCCGCGGCCGAGGAGGAGGGCGGCTTCTGGGAGACCGCCTACCCCGTCCTGCCGCACCCCGGCGAGCTCATCGCCGGGCTCGTCTTCCTGGCCCTGCTCTACCTGCTCGTCGCCAAGGTCGTCGTGCCGCGGCTCGAGAAGGCCTTCGAGGAGCGCCGCGAGGCGATCCAGGGCGGCGTCGAGAAGGCCGAGCGCGCGCAGGCCGAGGCCAACGCCGCGCTGCAGGAGTACAAGGCCCAGCTCGCCGACGCCCGCGGCGAGGCCAACCGCATCCGCGAGGAGGCCCGCCAGCAGGGCGCGGCGATCCTCGCGGAGATGCGCGAGCAGGCCCAGGCCGAGGCCGAGCGGATCACCGTGTCCGCCCGCGCCACGATCGAGGCCGAGCGCGCCCAGGCCGCGGCGCAGCTGCGCGCCGAGGTCGGCCGCCTCGCGACCGACCTGGCCTCGCGCATCGTCGGCGAGTCCCTGCAGGAGCCGGCGCGCCAGAGCGGCGTCGTCGACCGCTTCCTCGCGGAGCTGGAGTCCACCTCCTCCCCGCAGGGCGTGACGAGCCGATGACCGACCTCGACAGCGGCGCGGCGCGGGTCAGCCTGGCCCGCGCCCGGGAGGTGCTCGAGGCGCAGCTGGCCGGCGGCGGGGCCGACGCCGGGCGCACCGGCGAGGACCTCTTCGCGGTCACCTCGCTCCTCGACGAGTCCATCGGGCTGCGCCGGGCGCTGACCGACCCGGCGCGCGACGCCTCGGCCAAGGCCGCGTTCGTGCGCGGCGTGCTGGGCGAGCGCGTCTCGCCGGCCGCCGTCGAGACGGTCGCGGCCCTGGCCACCGGCCGCTGGTCCGGCACCCGCGACATCGCCGACGCCTGCGAGCGCCTGGCGGTGGCCGCCGTGGCGGTCCAGGCCGAGCGCTCGGGGCACCTGGACGCCCTGGAGGACGAGCTCTTCCGGTTCTCGCGGACCGTGGCCGGCGACCCGGCGCTGCGCGACGCGCTGGCCGACCGCAAGGCCCCGGCCGCCAACCGGGCGGCCCTGGTCTCCCGGCTCCTGCTCAGCAGGGCCACCCCGGAGACCATCCAGCTGGCCCGCCGGGTGGCCGTCGCCCCGCGCGGCGTGCGCGCCGAGCGGCTGCTGGAGGAGTACGTCGGGATCGTCGCCCGCCGGCGCGAGCAGCTGGTCGCCCACGTCGTGAGCGCCCGGCCGCTGACCCAGGAGCACCACGACCGGCTGGCGGCCGCGCTGCGCCGCCAGTACGGCCGCGCGGTGCGCCTGAACGTCGACGTCGACCCCGAGCTGGTCGGGGGTCTGCGGGTGAGCATCGGCGACGACGTCATCGACGGCGCCGTCTCCACCCGGCTGGCCGACGCCCGCCGCCGCCTGGCCGGCTGAGCCCTCCGCGAACGGGCGGCGGCTCGGTCGACCGGCCCCCCGGATCGGGGGACAATGGGTCGCAGCACGCACTGAACCGCCGCTCGGCGGTCCGGCTCCGCCGGGACCGAGCACCCGCCACGCGCACGGGCACCACCCGCTGGCACCACAGACAGCACCCCGAGAAGGAGAGCAGGGCATCCCATGGCCGAGCTGACCATCCGCCCGGAGGAGATCCGGGACGCTCTCGACGCCTTCGTGGCGTCGTACGACCCCGGTACCGCCGCGCGCGAGGAGGTCGGCCGCGTCAGCGAGGCCGGCGACGGCATCGCCCGCGTCGAGGGCCTGCCCTCGGTGATGGCGAACGAGCTGCTGCGCTTCGAGGACGGCACCCTGGGCCTGGCCCAGAACCTCGACGTGCGCGAGATCGGCGTCGTCGTCCTGGGCGACTTCTCCGGCATCGAGGAGGGCCAGGAGGTCCACCGCACCGGTGAGGTCCTCTCCGTGCCCGTCGGCGACGCCTTCCTGGGCCGGGTCGTGGACCCGCTGGGCGCGCCGATCGACGGCCTGGGCCCGATCGAGGCCGAGGCCCGCCGCGCGCTGGAGCTGCAGGCCCCCTCGGTCGTGCAGCGCCAGGAGGTCCGCGAGCCGCTGCAGACCGGCATCAAGGCGATCGACGCGATGATCCCGGTCGGCCGCGGCCAGCGCCAGCTGATCATCGGCGACCGCCAGACCGGCAAGACCGCCATCGCGATCGACACGATCATCAACCAGAAGGCCAACTGGGAGAGCGGCGACCCGAAGCAGCAGGTCCGCTGCATCTACGTCGCGATCGGCCAGAAGGGCTCGACGATCGCCTCCGTGCGCCGCTCCCTGGAGGAGGCCGGCGCGATGGAGTACACGACCATCGTCGCGGCCCCGGCGTCCGACCCGGCCGGCTTCAAGTACCTGGCGCCGTACACCGGCTCGTCCATCGGCCAGCACTGGATGTACAGCGGCAAGCACGTCCTCATCGTCTTCGACGACCTGTCCAAGCAGGCCGAGGCGTACCGCGCCGTGTCGCTGCTGCTGCGCCGCCCGCCGGGCCGCGAGGCGTACCCCGGTGACGTCTTCTACCTGCACTCCCGCCTGCTGGAGCGCTGCGCGAAGCTGTCCGACGACCTCGGCGGCGGCTCGATGACCGGCCTGCCGTTCATCGAGACCAAGGGCAACGACGTCTCGGCGTACATCCCCACCAACGTCATCTCCATCACGGACGGGCAGATCTTCCTGCAGTCCGACCTCTTCAACGCCAACCAGCGCCCCGCCATCGACGTCGGCATCTCGGTCTCCCGCGTCGGCGGTGCCGCCCAGACGAAGGCGATCAAGGGCATCTCCGGCACGCTGAAGCTGGACCTGGCGCAGTACCGCGCCATGGAGGCGTTCGCGATGTTCGCCTCCGACCTCGACGCGGCCTCCCGCCGCCAGCTGGCCCGCGGCGCGCGCCTGGTCGAGCTGCTCAAGCAGCCGCAGTACACCCCGTACTCGCTGGAGGAGCAGGTCGTCTCCATCTGGGCCGGCACCACCGGTCAGCTGGACTCCGTCGAGGTCGCCGACATCGGCCGCTTCGAGCGCGAGTTCCTCGAGTACGTCAAGCGCCAGCACCCCGGCGTCATGCAGGGCATCCGCGAGAGCAAGCAGTTCTCCGACGGGGCCAAGCAGGAGCTGCAGAAGGCGGTCGAGGCCTTCAAGCCGCAGTTCTCCTCCGCCGCCGCCGACAGCGCGCCGGCGCAGACCGACGAGGGCCGCACGGACGCGGACGACATCTCGCAGGAGCGCATCACCACCAACCGGGGCGGGGCGACCGCGGCCCGCTGACGCGGGGCGCGCACCAGTCACGGCACAGGCACGGCAGGGACCGAGCGGAGCAGGGAAGAGGAGCAGGACATGGCAGGCCAGCTGAGGGCCTACCGGCGGCAGATCCGCTCGGTCCAGGCGACCAAGAAGATCACGCGGGCGATGGAGCTGATCGCGGCGTCGCGCATCATCAAGGCGCAGGCGAACGTGCGGGCGTCGACGCCCTACGCCCGCGCGCTCACCCGCGCGGTGTCGGCGGCGGCGTCCAACGCCTCGCTCGACCACCCGCTGATCACGGAGAAGCCGCAGGTGCGGCGCGCCGCGGTGCTGCTCCTCTCCTCCGACCGCGGTCTGGCCGGGGCGTACTCCTCCAACGTGCTGCGCGAGGGTGAGCGCCTCACCGCCGCGCTGCGCGCGGACGGCAAGGACGTCGCGCCCTACCTCGTCGGGCGCAAGGCGGCCTCGTTCTACCGCTTCCGCCGGCGCGACATCACGGCCGAGTGGGCCGGCTTCACCGACTCCCCGCGCTACGAGCACGCCAAGGAGATCGGCGAGCGCCTCGTGGAGGACTTCGGCCGCGAGGCCGCCGAGGGCGGTGTCGACGAGATCCACGTGGTCTACACGCACTTCGTGAGCATGGTCACGCAGGAGCCGCGGGTCATCCGCCTGCTGCCCCTGGAGGTCGTCGAGGGCACCGGGCAGGACGACGGCGAGCTGCAGCCGCTGTACGAGTTCGAGCCGAGCCCCGAGGCGGTGCTGGACGCGCTGCTGCCGCAGTACGTCAACAGCCGCGTCTACAACTGCCTGCTGCAGGCCGCGGCGTCCGAGCTCGCCGCCCGCCAGCGGGCGATGAAGTCGGCCACGGACAACGCGGACGAGCTCATCAAGAACCTCACGCGGCTGGCGAACAACGCCCGGCAGGCGGACATCACCCAGGAGATCACCGAGATCGTCGGCGGTGCCGACGCCTTGGCCTCCTCCGGTTCCCGCGGCTGACGCCCGCACCCCGCACGCACTCACTCGACGAAGGAACTCCGAGGAGCGACATGACCGCCACCGTCACCGAGACGCCGAGCAGCACCGACCGCGGTGCCACCGGCCGCATCGCCCGAGTCATCGGGCCCGTCGTCGACGTCGAGTTCTCGGCCGACACGATGCCCGTCCAGAACAGCGCCCTCACCACGCAGGTGACGATGGGCGGGCAGACGCAGACCGTCACGCTCGAGGTGGCCTCCCACCTGGGCGACAACATGGTCCGCGCCATCTCCCTGAAGCCCACCGACGGCATGGTGCGCGGTGCCCCCGTCACCGACACCGGCGCCCCGATCTCCGTGCCGGTCGGCAACGTCACCCTGGGCAAGGTCTTCAACGCCATCGGCGAGTGCCTGAACCTGGAGGAGGGCGAGCGCCTCGAGGTCACCGAGCGCTGGCCGATCCACCGCAAGGCCCCCAACTTCGACCAGCTCGAGTCGAAGACCCAGATGTTCGAGACCGGCATCAAGGTCATCGACCTGCTCACCCCGTACGTGCAGGGCGGCAAGATCGGCCTGTTCGGCGGTGCGGGCGTGGGCAAGACCGTGCTGATCCAGGAGATGATCCAGCGCGTCGCCCAGAACCACGGCGGCGTGTCGGTGTTCGCCGGCGTGGGCGAGCGCACCCGCGAGGGCAACGACCTCATCCACGAGATGGCCGAGGCCGGCGTCTTCGACAAGACCGCCCTGGTCTTCGGCCAGATGGACGAGCCGCCGGGCACCCGCCTGCGCGTGGCGCTGTCCGCCCTGACGATGGCGGAGTACTTCCGCGACGTGCAGAAGCAGGACGTGCTGCTCTTCATCGACAACATCTTCCGGTTCACCCAGGCCGGCTCCGAGGTGTCGACCCTGCTGGGCCGCATGCCCTCGGCCGTGGGCTACCAGCCCACCCTGGCCGACGAGATGGGCGTGCTGCAGGAGCGCATCACCTCCACCCGCGGCCACTCGATCACCTCCATGCAGGCGATCTACGTCCCCGCGGACGACTACACCGACCCGGCTCCCGCCACGACGTTCGCGCACCTGGACGCCACCACGGAGCTGTCCCGCGAGATCGCCTCGCGCGGCCTGTACCCCGCGGTGGACCCGCTGGCCTCGACCTCCCGGATCCTGGACCCGCTGTACATCTCCAAGGACCACTACGCGACCGCGGTGCGCGTGAAGCAGATCCTGCAGCGCAACAAGGAGCTGCAGGACATCATCGCCATCCTGGGCGTGGACGAGCTGTCCGAGGAGGACAAGCTCACCGTGTCCCGCGCGCGGCGCATCCAGCAGTTCCTGTCGCAGAACACCTACATGGCCGAGAAGTTCACCGGCGTGGCCGGCTCCACGGTCCCGCTGAAGGAGACGATCGAGGGCTTCTCCAAGATCGCCGACGGTGAGCTCGACCACGTCGCCGAGCAGGCCTTCTTCAACGTCGGCGGCCTCGAGGACGTCGAGCGCAAGTGGGCCGAGATCCAGAAGCAGGGCTGACGGACCACCGGGTCCGGTAGCAGTCACGAGCAGCAGAGGAGCGCAGGGTGCCGTTGCAGGTCGAGCTGGTCGCCGCCGACCGGTCCGTGTGGTCGGGTGAGGCGACGCTGGTGCGCGCCCGCACCGTCGACGGCGAGATCGGCATCATGACGGGCCACCAGCCCGTGCTGGCCGTCCTGAGCGACGGGGAGGTGTCCGTCACCGGCCCCGGTGGCGGCACCACCGTCCACGTGGACGGCGGCTTCTTCTCCGTCGACTCCGACCGGGTGACCATCGTGGCCGAGACGGTCACCGAGGTCGCCGGTCGGCCCGCCGAGGCCCTCTGACGAGACGAGTCGGGAGGACCTGACCGGCGTGCGCGAGCTGCTGCTGTCCCTGGAGGTGGCGGGCGCCTGCGCCCTGCTGGTGCTGGTCTGCCTGGTCCTCGTGGTCGTGCGGCGCCGCCGGCTCACCGGCCGCCTGGGCACGTTCGACTGCTCGGTGCGCCAGCCGGGGACGCGCCGCTGGTCCCTGGGCGTGGCGCGCTACGAGACCGACCGCCTGGACTGGTACCGCACCTTCTCGCTGTCGCCGCGCCCCTCGCGCTCCTTCGCGCGGGGGGCGCTCGACGTGACGCGGCGCCGGGACGCCGAGGGCCACGAGCGGCTCGCCGTCCAGCCCGACGCCCTCGTCGTGGAGTGCCGGCACAGCGGCGAGCAGCTGGAGCTGGCGATGAGCACCGACGCCTACACGGGCTTCGCCTCGTGGCTGGAGTCGGCGCCACCGGGGCAGAACGTCAACGTCGCCTGAGGCGGCCCGCACGGCCCGCACCCCCACCGATCGCGGTGGGGGTGCGGGCCGTCGTGCGTGCGGGGCCGCTTCGCCGGGCCGGGCGCCGGGCGAGGGGCTAGCGTGACGAGACGCTGCACTCCGCTGCCGACCGCGCACGGGTCGATCCCACGGCCCCCGACCCCCGGAGCTCACGTGACC
>NZ_JAAALM010000130.1 GCF_009906395.1 Kineococcus indalonis | reverse complement strand
GGCGGCGCGCTGCCCTCCGGCGCGAGCAGCGTGCCGGTGTACTGGCTGGACGGCGCCGGCGGCACGTGGCTGTTCCGCGAGTACGTCGACGTCGACGGCGGGGGCGACGACGCCGACCTCGCCCTGGCCGCGATGCTCGGCGGCGACCCGGGGGACCCCGACTACGCCAGCGCGTGGTCGGCCGCGGGGCCCTCCGGCGTCAGCCGCGCCGGCGACCGCCTCGTGGTCGACCTGCCCGCCGGTGCCGCGCCGGGCACCCTGGACGCCGCGCGGGCCGCCGCGGCCGTGCAGCAGCTCGTGCACACGGTCACGGCCGCCGCCGGGGAGGACCTGCCGGTGGAGGTCCGCGTGGACGGCGCCGCCGAGCCGGTGCTGTTCGGGCACGCGCTGCCCCGGACCGTCTCGCGGGCCCCGCAGGCGGACGTGCAGGCGCCGGCGTGGATCACCTCGGTGAGCACCGCCACCCCCGGCCAGGTCGTCGTGGAGGGCGTGGGCTCGGCCTTCGAGGGCACGCTGCTCTGCACCGTCACCGACGCCTCCGGCGCGGAGGTGGCGCGCGGGCCGGTGCAGGCCGGCGCCGACGGGCGGTTCGCGGAGTTCTCGGTGACGCTGCCGCTGCCGGCGGGCGAGCACACCGTCGTGGTGCAGCGCCCCGACGAGTCCGACGGCGAGGCCGGCGCCCTGCCCCCCGGCGACAGCAAGACCTTCACCGTGCGCTGACAACGTGCGCTGACAACGCGCGCTGAGAGCGCGCACCGGCCCCCACCGCCCGCGGGCGGTGGGGGCCGGTGGTGCGGCGGTGCTCAGCGACCGCCGAAGCGCTCGCGCAGCTTGGAGAAGACGCCCTGGTGGGCGGGGGCCAGCTTGCCCGAGGGGCGCACCTCGCCGCGCAGCTCCGCCAGGCGGCGCAGCAGCTCCTCCTGCTCGTCGTCCAGGTCGCGCGGGGTGCTGACCTCCAGGGTGACCAGCAGGTCGCCGCGGCCGGTGGAGCGCAGGTGCTCGGCACCCTTCTGCCGCAGGGTGACGACCTCGCCGCCCTGCGCGCCGGGGCGCACGTCGACCTCCTCGGTGCCGTCGAGGGTCTCCAGCGGGATCGTCGCGCCCAGCGCGGCGGCCGTCATGGGCACCTCCAGCGTGCACAGCAGGTCGTCGCCGCGGCGGGTGAAGACCGGGTGGGGGCGCTCGTGGATCTCCACGTAGAGGTCGCCGGGCGGGCCGCCGGCGGTGCCCACCTCGCCCTGGGCGGCGAGCTGGATGCGGGTGCCGGTGTCCACGCCGGCGGGGATGCGGATGGTCAGCGGCCGGCGGGCGCGCACCCGGCCCTCCCCGGAGCACTCCAGGCACGGCGAGGGCAGCACCGTGCCGAAGCCGCGGCACGTCGGGCACGGCTGGCTCGTCATGACCTGGCCCAGCAGCGAGCGCACCACGCGCTGCACCGAGCCCTGCCCGCCGCAGATGTCGCACGTCTCCGGCTGGGTGCCCGGCTGGCAGCAGGTGCCCTTGCACGTGGGGCACAGCACCGCGGTGTCGACCTGGATCTGCCGCTCGCCGCCGAAGGCGGCCTCGGCCAGGTCGACGTCCACGCGGATGAGGGCGTCCTGGCCGCGCTGGGTGCGGCTGACCGGGCCGCGGCCGGTGGGCGCGCCGCTCTGCCCGAAGAACGCGTCCATGATGTCGGAGAAGCCGAAGCCCTGGCCGAAGCCGCCGGCCGCCCCGGGGGCACCGCCGCGGTCGTACTGGGCGCGCTTGTCCGGGTTGGACAGCGTCTCGTACGCCTGGGAGACCTCCTTGAACCTCTCCCCCGCGTCGGGGTCGGAGGTGACGTCGGGGTGGAGCTTGCGCGCCAGCTTGCGGTAGGCGCGCTTGATCTCCTCCGCCGAGGCGTCCCTGCTGACGCCGAGGACGTCGTAGTAGTCGCTCACGGGGTGCTCAGGTCTCCCGTCGGTGGGGTCTGGTGGGTCACTGGGAAAGGATGCGGGACACGTAGCGCGAGACCGCCCGCACCGCCGCCATCGTGGTCGGGTAGTCCATGCGGGTCGGGCCCAGCACGCCGAGGCGGGCCAGCACCTCACCCTCGCCGTAGCCGCTGCTCACCACGGACGTCTCGGGCAGGCCGAGGTGGAGGTTCTCCGCGCCGATGCGCACGGTCAGCGCGCCGCGCTCGCCGCGCTCGCCGCCGGACTCCTCGGCCATCTCCTGCACCAGGCGCAGCAGCACCACGTGCTCCTCCAGCGCCTCCAGCACGCTGCCCAGGCTGGCGGACAGGTCCGCGCCGGAGCGCACCAGGTTGGCGGTGCCGGCGATGACCACGCGCTCCTCCAGGCCCGCGGCCAGGCACTCGCCCAGCGCGGCCAGGACCTCTCCCGCCACGGCCGCCTCCGCCGGCGGGCAGGAGGCGACGAGGGCGGCCAGCTGCTCGCGGGCCTCCTTCAGGCGCTTGCCGGCCACGGCCGCGTTGACGCGGTCGCGCAGCGCGGCCAGCACGCCCGGCAGGGACTCCGCGTCGGTGGCCGAGCGGACCTGGACCACGCGCTGCTCGACCCGGCCGGTGTCGGTGATGAGCACCAGCAGGGCGCTGCGCCCGCCGACGGGCACGACCTCCACGTGGCGCACCGCGGCGCGCGAGAGCGAGGGGTACTGCACGACGGCGGCCTGGCGGGTGATCTGCGCCAGCAGCCGCACGGTGCGGTCCACGACGTCGTCGAGGTCCACGGCGCCGTCGAGGAAGGTCTGGATGGCGCGGCGCTCGGCGGGCGACATCGGCTTGACGCTGGCCAGGCGGTCCACGAAGAGCCGGTAGCCCTTGTCGGTGGGGATGCGCCCGGCGCTGGTGTGCGGCTGGGCGATGTACCCCTCCTCCTCCAGCACCGCCATGTCGTTGCGGATCGTCGCCGGGGAGACGCCCAGGCGGTGCCGCTCCACGAGCGCCTTGGACCCCACCGGCTCGTGGGTCGAGACGTAGTCCTCGACGATGGCGCGCAGCACCGCGAGCCTGCGGTCGTCGCTCACACCCCACCTCCCGCTCGACGCGTCCCGGGGCCACCGCCCCGCTGGCACTCAGCTCACCTGAGTGCCAAGTCTAGGCCAGCGCGCCTCCGCCGCGCGGCGCGGCGCCCTCGTTAGCGTGCCCGGGGTGAGCGCCAGGCACCCGTCCACCGACCGCTACGGCACCGACGTGCTCTCCTCCGACCCGCACCCGCGCCGCCCCGCGCACCGCGAGGAGCCGGCCGTGGGCGGGCTCGTGGTGGAGGACGTGGAGACCGGCTGGGTGGGCGCGGTGGTGCGCGTGGAGAAGAGCGGCGGCGTGCACGTCGTCGTCCTGGAGGACGCGCGCGGGCGCACCCGCACCTTCCCGCTGGGGCCCGGGTTCTGGATCGACGGGCAGCCGGTGCGGCTCGTCGCGCCGAGGGGGCCGGCGGCCCCGGCCGCGCCCACCCGCACCGCCAGCGGCTCGGTGGCCGTCGCCGGCGCCGCCGCCCGCACCGCGCGCGCCTCGCGCATCCTCGTGGAGGGGCGCCACGACGCCGAGCTGGTGGAGCGGGTGTGGGGCGACGACCTGCGCGTGGAGGGCGTCGTGGTGGAGGTGCTCGACGGCGTGGACGACCTCGACGCCGCGATCCGCTCCTTCGGGCCCCGCCCGGGCCGGCGCATCGGGGTGCTCGTGGACCACCTGGTGCCCGGGTCCAAGGAGTCGCGGATCGTGGCGCGCGTGGGCGCCAGCCCCCACGTCCTGGTCGTGGGGCACCCCTTCGTCGACGTGTGGCAGTCGGTGCGCCCGCAGCGGCTGGGCTGGGAGCGCTGGCCGGTGGTCCCGCGCGGCACGTCCTGGAAGCACGGGGTGCTCGCCGAGCTGGGCTGGCCGCACGCCACCCAGGCCGACGTCGCGCACGGCTGGAAGCGCATCCTCGGCACGGTGCGCACCTACGCCGACCTGGAGCCGGCGCTGCTGGGGCGCGTGGAGGAGCTGGTGGACTTCGTCACCGCGGACGCGACGGACCGCTGAGGCGCCCCTCCCCCGGGCGGCGGACGCCGCCGCGGGCGCACCCGCCCGCGGGGGGGACGACGCGCACCCCCCGGGCGCGCGACGATCGCGGGGAACGAGGACGCACCCACACCCGGAGGACGCCGTGAGCGACCCGCACCAGCAGCCCGGCCCGCACCCCGCGGAGCACGCGGACGGCCCCTGGCAGCAGCAGCAGCACCCCCCGCAGGGCCAGCCGCACCCGTACCCGCAGGGGCAGCCGTACCCGCGCCCGGGCCGGGCGCCGGTGACCGTGGAGGACGAGCGCACGTGGAGCGTGCTGGCGCACGTGGGCACGCTGCTGGCCTGGATCAGCCTGCCCGTGATCGCCCCGCTGGTGGTGTTCCTCGTCTTCAAGGACCGCAGCCTGTTCGTGCGCGAGCACTCCGCCGAGGCGCTCAACGCGAGCATCTCCCTGGTGATCTACGAGCTGGTCCTGACGACGGTGGCCACGATCCTCACGGTGGTGACGCTCGGGCTGGGCGCGGTCACCTTCGTCGTCCCCGCCGCCGTCCTGGTGGCCGCCACCGTCTTCGCGGTGGTCGCCGCCACCAGGGCCAACAGCGGCCGCGCGTACCGCTACCCGCTGGTGCTGCGCCTGGTGCGCTGACGCGGGTGCACCGGCGCGCCGGCGCCGGCGGTGCGGGCCCGGCTCAGGCCGCCAGCGCCCGCACCGCCGCCACGCGCCCGGGCAGCGTGGGCGCCAGCGGCGCCAGGGCCAGCGTGGTGACGCCGGCGCGGGCGTAGTCGTCCAGGCGCGCGCGCAGGGAGGCGGCGGGCCCGACGAGGCAGGTGGCCTCCAGGAAGCCCGCGGGCACCGCGGCGGCCGCCTCGCGGTGCCGGCCGGCCAGGAAGTGCTCCTGCACCTCGTCCACCGCGTCGGAGAAGCCCAGGCGGCGGGCCAGGGCGGCGTAGAAGTTCTGCGAGCGCGAGCCCATCCCGCCCAGGTACAGGGCCACGTGCCGGCGCACCGGCGCCTCGGCCGCCAGGCGCTCCTCGCCGGTGGCGCCGGTGACCAGCACCGGCACCGAGGCGCACACGTCGAAGCCCTGCACGGGCCCGGTGGTGCGCCGGGCGCGGCCGGCGGCCAGGGAGGCGAACTGCTCCGCGCACGCCTCGGGCGCCAGGAACACCGGCAGCCAGCCGTCGGCGACCTCCCCGGCGAGCTCGACGTTGCGCGGACCCACGGCGGCCAGGTACACGGGCAGCTCCGGGCGCGGCGCGGGCAGCATGAGCCGCAGCGGCACGCCGGGCCCGTCCGGCAGCGGCAGGCGCACGTGCTCGCCCTCGAAGGTCACCGGCCGGCGCGAGAGCACCTCGCGCACCACCGCCACGTGCTCGCGGGTGCGGGCCAGCGGCGCGGTGAACCGCTGCCCGTACCAGCCCTCGGACACCTGCGGGCCGGACACCCCCAGCCCCAGGCGGAAGCGCCCGCCGGAGAGCACGTCGAGGGTGGCCGCGGCCATCGCCGTGGCGGCCGGGGCGCGCGCGGGCACCTGCAGCACGGCCGAGCCGAGCGCGATGCGGGAGGTCTGCGCGGCCAGCCAGCCCAGGACGCTGACGGCGTCGGAGCCGTAGGCCTCCGCCACCCAGGCGCTGTCGCAGCCGGCGTCCTCCGCGGCGCGCGCCAGGGCGGCCGCGCCGGCGGCGGCCGCGGCCGCGTCGCCGCCGGTGAGGTAGCCGAGGTTCACTCCCAGGCGCACGCGCCGAACCTAGCCCCACCCCGGCGCCCGGGTCAGCCCAGCAGCGCGCGCACCACCGCGTCGGCCAGCAGCCGCCCGCGCCGGGTCAGCGCCCACCGGCCGTCCCCGGCGGCCTCCAGCAGGCCGTCGGCGGCCAGCTGCGGCACCGCCGCCACGGCCGTCGCGCCCCACCGCGCGGGGTCGAAGCCCTCCGCCAGGCGCGAGCGCAGCAGCACGTCCTCGGTGCGCCGGTCCTCCTCCGTGAGGACCTCCCGGGCGTGGGCGGGGCTGTGCCCGCGGCCCAGCCGGCCGGCGTAGGCGGTGGGGTGCTTGACGTTCCACCAGCGCACGCCGCCGACGTGGCTGTGCGCGCCGGGCCCGACGCCCCACCAGTCCCCGCCGCGCCAGTACGCGAGGTTGTGCCGGCAGGCGTGCTCGGGCTTCCGCGCCCAGTTGCTCACCTCGTACCAGGAGAACCCGGCCGCGCCCAGGGCGTCGTCGACGAGCTCGTACTTCTCCGCCTCGTCGTCGTCCTGCGGGGCGGGCACCTCCCCGCGGCGGATGCGCGCGGCCAGCCGGGTGCCCTCCTCCACGATGAGCGCGTACGCCGAGACGTGGTCGGGCTCGCAGGCCAGCGCCTCGTCCAGGCTGCGGCGCAGGTCGCCGGTGGACTCCCCGGGCGTGCCGTAGATGAGGTCCAGGCTGACGTCGAGGCCCGCCTCGCGCGCCCAGCGCACCGCCTCGGGCACCCGGCGCGGGTCGTGGGTGCGGTCCAGCACGGCCAGCACGTGCGGCACCGAGGACTGCACGCCGAAGGAGACGCGGGTGAACCCGGCGGCGGCCAGGGTCGCCAGCGCGGCCGGGGTGACGGAGTCGGGGTTGGCCTCGGTGGTGACCTCCGCGCCGGGCTCCAGCCCGAAGCGGGCGCGCACGGCGGCGAGCATCGAGGCCAGGTCCCCGGCGGGCAGCAGCGTGGGCGTGCCGCCGCCGAAGAAGACGGTGGAGGCCGGGCGGGCGGCGTCGCCGAGCACGCGGGCGGCGAGGTCGACCTCGGCGGCGGCGGTGGCGGCGTAGGCGGCCTGGGAGCCGCCGCCGCCCAGCTCGGTGGCGGTGTAGGTGTTGAAGTCGCAGTAGCCGCAGCGCACCGCGCAGAACGGCACGTGCAGGTACACCCCGAAGGTGCGCCCGGCGGCGCCGGCCAGGGCGGTGGGCGGCAGCGCGCCGTCGGTGGGGACGGCCTCGCCGTCGGGCAGGGAGCTCGGCACCCCTCCAGTGTCACCCGGCGCCGAGGTGCGTCCGGACCGGCCGGGGTCGATCATGTCGCCATGTCCGGCAACGACGTCAGGCGCACGGCGCAGCAGGGTCAGCGCTTCGCGGAGCGGCACGAGGGCACGGTCAAGCGGGTGGGCCGGGCCGGCGTCGCGGCGGAGGGGGTCGTGTACCTGCTGGTGGCGTGGCTCGCCCTGCAGGTCGCCCTCGGCGGTTCCGGCGGCAGCGCCGACTCCTCCGGCGCGCTGGGCCGCGTCGCCGCGCAGCCGTTCGGCAAGGTGCTGCTGGCGCTGCTCGCGCTGGGGTTCGTGGCGATGGTGGCCTGGCAGGTGCTGGCCGCGGTCGCCGCGGAGAAGACCTCGCAGCGCGTCAAGGCCGTCGTCAAGGCGGTGGTGGCCGCCGCGCTGGCGCTCTCCAGCGCCCGCTTCCTGTTCGGCGGGGGCTCCTCCGCCGGTCAGCAGCAGCAGTCCCTGACCCAGCGGGTGCTGGACGCGCCGGGCGGGCCGGTGCTCGTGGTGCTCGTCGGCCTCGTGGTCGTCGGCGTGGGCGTGGCGCTGGTCGTGCGCGGGGTGCAGAAGAAGTTCGAGGACAAGGTGGAGGGTTCGCTGTCCCCGGCGCTGACCGGGCTGGGCGTGGCCGGCTGGGTGGCGCGCGGCGTGGCGTTCGCGGTCCTGGGCGGGCTCGTGGTGGCCTCCGCCGGCGGCGACACCGCCAAGTCCCGCGGCCTGGACGCCGCGTTCCGCGAGATCGCCGCGCAGCCGTACGGCAAGGTGCTGCTGGTCCTGGTGGCCCTGGGCCTGGCCGCGTACGCGGTGTTCCAGCTCGCCACCGCCCGCCGCCGGCGCCGCGCGTGAGGTGCGCGCGCCGGGCCCGGACCGCTCCGCGGCGCCGGCGCGCCCGGCGGTAGCGTGCCGCTCGTGCCCCTGACCGACCTGCCGCTGGAGCAGTTGCGCGACCACCTCGGCGACGTCGCCGAGCCCGCCGACTTCGACGCCTTCTGGGCCGACAGCCTCGCCGAGGCCCGCCGCCACCCGCTGGACCTGGTCCTCTCGCCCGCGCCGGGCCCGGAGCTGGTGAACGTGGAGGTGGCCGACGTGCGCTTCCGCGGCTGGGGCGGGGACCGGGTCGCGGCCTGGTTCCTGCGGCCGGCGCACGCGCCGGGGCCGCTGCCGGTGGTGGTGAAGTTCATCGGCTACTCCGGCACCCGCGGGCGGCCGGTGGAGCACACCGAGTGGGCCGCCGCCGGGTACGCCGTGCTGGTCGTGGACACCCGCGGGCAGGGCTCGGACACCCCCGACCCGGACACCTCCGCCGTCGCCGGGCAGTGGGCGAACGGGTTCATGACCAAGGGCGTGCAGGACCCCTCGACGTACTACTACCGCCGCGCCTACGTGGACTGCGCGCGCGCCGTGGAGGCGGCCGCGGCGCTGCCCGGCGTGGACGCCTCCCGCGTGGTCGTCGCCGGCGGCAGCCAGGGCGGGGCGTTCGCGCTGGCCGCCGCGCACCTGGCCGGCGACGCGGTCCGCGCCGCGCTCGTCGACGTGCCGTTCCTGTGCTCGATCCGCCGCGCCTGCGACGTCGCCGGCGAGGGCCCCTACCTGGAGGTCGTCACCTTCCTGCGCCGGCACTCCCGCGAGGCGGTGGAGCAGACGTTCCGCACGCTGTCGTACGTCGACGGCGCCAACCACGCCCTGCGCGCCTCGGCCCCGGCGCTGTTCAGCGTCGGGGCGATGGACCCGGTGTGCCCGCCCTCGACGGTGTTCGCCGCCTACAACCGCTACGG
>NZ_JAAALM010000012.1 GCF_009906395.1 Kineococcus indalonis | reverse complement strand
GCGCGGCGGCGGCGGGCCAGCGGGAAGGCCCGGACGAGACGGCCGGGACCGTCCTCACCCACGAGCATCGTCATGACGGGACCTCCTCGCGCACGGCTCCGGGCGCGTTCGGGGTTCGTGACGGGCGCACCCCCGCATCCTCCCACGACCCGCGCCCACCGCCCGGTGGCACTCGCCGCGGGCCGGCGCCGCGGCCGGGGCCTCAGTCGGTGCCGGCGAGGACCTGCTGCGGCACCCGCAGCCGCCGCGCGGGCGAGGAGGCCGCCCAGTCCACCACCGGCCAGCGCGAGGCGCGCGCCACCCGGAACAGGGAGACGTCCGGGGAGACCGCCGTGGGGTTGCCCACCGCCTTCAGCAGCGGCAGGTCCGGGTGGGAGTCGGCGTAGGCGAAGCTCGCGGTCAGGTCCGCGCCCTCCACCTCCGCGTAGCGGCGCAGCCACGCCGCGCGCGACTCGCCCACCAGCGGCGGGGAGGTCAGGAAGCCCGTGGCGCGCCGGTGCCCGTCCGGGCCGGTCTCCTCCTGCAGGTCCGTGCACACCACCTCGTCGAACAGCCCCGCCAGCGGGCGCGCCACCAGGCGCACGTCGCCCGTCATGAGGACCGTGCGGTGCCCGGCGTCGCGGTGCGCCTGGATGCGCCGCAGCGCGTCGGCGGAGACCTGCTGCAGGAAGCGCGGCGCGAACACGTCGTCCACGTGCGCCTCCAGCGCGTCCAGGTCGGCGCCGGCGTAGCCGCGGAACAGCGAGCGCAGGAAGCTGCCGCGGTCGCGGCGCTCGGCGGCGATCCACCCCGGCAGGTGCCGCACCACGCGCGCGAACTCCGCCACCCGCGCGGGCGCGTCCAGCTGCGACAGCCGCAGCACGAGGTAGGTGTCGACCACCGTGCCCGGCAGCAGCGTGCCGGCCAGGTCGAACACCGCCAGCACCGGCGCGCCGCCGGCGGCCACCGGCCTCAGCGGGCGCGGGCCCGAGGCGGCCTCGGCGGCCCGGCGGCGCCGGCGGATCTCCTCGTACTTGCGCATCTGCCCGGTGACGCTGGGGCAGTGGGTGTCGCGCCAGTACGCCTTCCAGTCCACCACCGCGGTGTCGAAGCCCCACAGCTCCACGTCGGCGGGGTCCAGCGAGCGGTGCAGCGCCAGGGTGTTGTCGTCCACGAAGCGCAGCTCGGCCTCGGTGTACGCCTTGTACAGGTCCATGTACCGGCGGGCGAACTCCACCTGCCGGCGCGCGGCGTCCAGCGAGCGGGAGGCCCGGCGCACCCGCTCCGAGCGCGGGGCCAGCATCAGCGCGCGGTTGCCCACGGCGGTGAGCACCTCCCCGGCGCGGACCTTGCGCTCCACCCTGTTCTGCCCCGGGAACCGCCAGGTCGGCATGACCTCGGGGGAGGAGTCGAAGGGGTGCTCGGTGAAGTAGGCGCGCACGTGCTCGTACAGCTCCCGGAACGTGATCGGGTTCCGGGCGCCGGAGGAGACGTGGTAGTACGCCGGCTGCGACAGCGGCGGCGGCGTCGCGGCGGCCTTGAGGATCGCGTTGACCACGTGGTCGATGGGCACCACGTCGAGCACGGAGTCGGGGGCGGCGGGGAACTCCGTCAGCTCGCCCTTGCCGTAGGCGAGGATGATCGGCTCGGCCATCTTGAAGCCCTCGATCCAGCCCGGGTGCGGGTGGACCAGCGCCGACTCCACGATGCTGGGGCGCAGGACGGTGGTGGGCACCACCGGGGCGGCGACCTCCTCCACGAACCGCTCGCCCATCGCCTTGGTGAACGTGTAGCAGTCCGTCCAGCCCAGGGTGCGCGCGCGCTCCTTGCCGGCGGCCTTCTGCTGCTCGGCCACCCACTCCACGCGGCGGCGCTCGGCGTCGGCGGCCACCGTCAGCGGCCCGGCGCGGCCGTGGTCGCGCTCGGCGGCGCGCAGGAACTCGCGCAGCTGGGCGTCCAGGCGGGAGTCCTCCTCGATCCGCGCGGCCAGCCGCAGGCCCGACTCCAGCTCGGTGCGCCAGTCCACCTCGTGCTCCACGGCCCGCTCGGGCACCGCGCCGCGGCGGCGGCCGCCGACGTAGGCGGTGGACACGTGCACGTAGTGGGTGGGCCGCTCGGGGCGGGAGGCGGCCAGCACGCGCTCCACCAGCGACCGGGTGCCCAGCACGTTGGTGGTGAAGGCGTCCTGGATCAGCGGGTCGAAGGAGACGTCGCCGGCGCAGTGCACCACGACGTCGAGGTCGCCGGGCAGCTCCGGCACCTGCGCCAGGTCGCCCTCCAGGACGCTCACGCGCGTCTTCAGCAGGTCGTCGGGGTCGCCGGCCGCCGAGAAGATCCCCTTCCGCAGCAGCGAGCGCATGCGGTCCTCACCGCTCTGCCCCGGCTTGGGCCGCACCAGCGCGACCACGGTCGTCCCCGGCAGGTCCACCAGGACCCGCTGCAGCAGCGCCTCGCCGATGAAGCCGGTCACACCGGTCAGGAGGAGGCGCTTGCCGTCGAGCTGCTCAGCCAATCGCACCGGGCGATCCTGCCACGACCGCGGGGGCGCCCCCGACGCCGCGGACCCGTCCGGCGCACCCCGGGCGCTGCTCCGGACGGGGGACGCGCCCGCCGCTCAAGCCGCGCACCGTGCTGCCGATGCCTAGCAGGGCGCAGCCCAGCAGGGGAGCTGCCGAGCGAGGGGATCACCATGGCGAGCGCGACGAGCACCTCGCGCCCGGGCGGGACGGCGGTGCGGCCGACCGGTCAGGAGCGCACGTTCGGGGCGGACGAGCTCATCGTCTCCAAGACCGACACCCGCGGGATCATCACCTACGCCAACGACGTCTTCTGCCGCGTGGGCGCCTACGAGCTGCACGAGGTCATCGGGCAGCCGCACAACCTCATCCGGCACCCCGAGATGCCCCGCGCCGTCTTCAAGCTGCTGTGGGACACCGTCGGCGCCGGCAGGGAGCTGTTCGCCTACGTCAACAACCTCGCCGCCGACGGCGCCAACTACTGGGTGCTGGCGCACGTCACCCCCTCCTTCGGGCAGGGCGGCAAGATCGTGGGCTACCACTCCAGCCGCCGCCGCCCCGCCACCGCCGGCGTGGAGGCCGTCAAGCCGCTGTACCGCGAGCTGCTGGCCGAGGAGTCGCGCGCCGGCTCCGGCCGCGCCGCCGCCGAGGCCGGCACCGCCCTGCTGAACCGGCGCCTGGCCGAGCGCGGCGTCGACTACGACCAGTTCGTCTGGTCCCTGATCCCCGACGCGGAGGCCTGAGATGAGCACCACCGGCAAGCGCGGCCCCTTCGGCCGCTCCCGCTCCACCGGCGCCGACGCCGACGAGCTGGCCCTGTACAGGGCCGTGGCCGAGCAGGTCGCCCGCGTCTGCGAGGCCGCCGCCGCGGGCGACTCCGAGGCCCGCGTGGCGCCCGTGCCCGGCTCCGCGCAGGTGCCGCAGCTGGCCGCCCTGGTCCAGGGCGTCAACCGCTCCCTGGACGTCTCCGACGCCTTCGTCCGCGAGGCCGGCGCGGTCCTCAGCTCCGCCGCCGAGGGCCGCTACCACCGCCGCCTGCTGCCCGGCGGCCTGCGCGGCGCCTACCGCGGCGCGGCCGCCGGCATCGACGGCGGGCGCGCCAGCATGCAGCGCGCCGCGCAGAGCATCGCCGCCGCCGCCGACTCGCGCCTGGTGCTCGCCGACACCTTCGAGGCCGACGTCCTCGGCGTCGCCGAGCAGGTCGCCACCGCCTCCACCGAGCTCAGCGCCTCCGCGCAGGGCCTGTCCACGGCGGCCTCGGCCGCCAGCGTCGAGGCCGACCAGGCGTCGGTGACCGTGCAGGCGCTCACCACGGCCTCGGAGGAGATCCAGCAGGTCGTCTCGGTGATCAACAGCATCGCCGACCAGACCCGCCTGCTCGCCCTGAACGCGACCATCGAGTCCGCCCGCGCCGGCGAGGCCGGGCGCGGCTTCGCCGTCGTGGCCGCCGAGGTCAAGGAGCTGGCCGACCAGACCGGCCGCGCCACCGAGCGGGTCTCGCAGCAGGTGGCCAGCATCCGCGCCCAGGCCCAGGGCGCCGTGCAGGCGATCACCGGCATCAGCTCCACCGTGGCCGAGATGAACGGCCTGGTGGACGGCGTGCGCGCGGCCGTGGACGGCGGCGGCAGCTGGGGCGGGGCGCAGGACGTCACGGGCCTGTCCCGCCTGGCCGAGGAGCTGCGCACCAAGATCGACGGCTTCCTCTCCGGCCTGCGCGGCTGAGGCGTCGCCGGTCCCGCCCCGCGGGGCGGGGCGGGACCGGCCGGGCGCGCCGAGGTGACAGGACCTGCACCTGCGGTGATGATCGGGCCGAACCAGCCGGACGTCCCGCGAGGAGGCGGTCGTGTCCACTGCCGTGCCCAGCCCGCAGAGCACCAGCAGCCGCAGGAGGCCGAGCGCGCGCTCGGTGCTCGTGTGGACCCTGGTGGCCCTCGCCGGCGCCACCGCCTGGACGGTCCTCGCGCTCGCGCGCGGGGAGTCCGTCAGCGCGCTGTGGATCCTGTTCGCCGCGCTGGCCTCGTACGCCATCGCCTACCGCTTCTACGCCCGGTTCATCACCTACCGGGTGCTGCGCGCCGACGACGCGCGCGCCACCCCCGCCGAGCGCCTGCACAACGGCGTGGACTACGAGGTCACCGACCGGCGGGTGCTCTTCGGGCACCACTTCGCCGCCATCGCCGGCGCCGGGCCGCTGGTCGGCCCCGTGCTCGCCGCGCAGATGGGCTACCTGCCCGGCACGGTCTGGATCGTCGCCGGCGTGGTCTTCGCCGGGGCCGTGCAGGACCTGACGGTGCTGTTCTTCTCGATGCGCCGCGACGGCAAGAGCCTGGGGCAGATGGTGCGCGAGGAGATCGGCCCGGTCGGCGGCGCCGCCGCCCTGGTCGCCGTGTTCGCCATCATGATCATCATCCTGGCGGTGCTGGCGCTCATCGTCGTCAACGCCCTCGCCGAGTCGCCCTGGGGCGTGTTCTCCATCGCCCTGACCATCCCCATCGCCCTCTTCATGGGCCTGTACCTGCGCTACCTGCGCCCCGGGCGCGTCCTGGAGGCCACCGGCATCGGCGTCGTGCTGCTGCTGGCCGCCATCGTCGGCGGCGGCTACGTCGAGCAGCTCGGCCTGGCCGGCAGCCTGACGCTGAGCAAGGAGACCCTCGTGCTCGCCCTCGTGGCGTACGGGTTCGTCGCCTCCGTGCTGCCGGTGTGGCTGCTGCTGACCCCGCGCGACTACCTCTCGACCTTCATGAAGGTCGGCGTCATCGTCCTGCTGGCCGTCAGCCTGCTCATCGCCCGGCCCGTGCTGGCCAACGACGCCGTGACCTCCTTCGCCCGCGAGGGGAACGGGCCCGTCTTCGCCGGCTCGCTGTTCCCGTTCGTCTTCATCACCATCGCCTGCGGCGCCCTGTCCGGCTTCCACGCCCTCATCGCCTCGGGCACCACCCCGAAGATGGTCGCCAAGGAGCGCCAGGTCCGCCTCATCGGCTACGGCGGCATGCTCATGGAGAGCTTCGTCGCCGTCAGCGCCCTCATCGCCGCCTCCGTCATCGACCAGGGCGTGTACTTCGCGATGAACTCCCCGGCCGGCGCCACCGGCGGCACCGCCGAGTCCGCCTCGCAGTTCCTCGCCGGCATCGGCATCACCACCCCGCCGGAGACCCTCACCGCCACCTCGCAGGCCGTGGAGGAGGAGATCATCTCCCGCACCGGCGGGGCGCCCACCCTCGCGCTGGGCATCTCGCAGATCTTCCACAGCGCCTTCGGCGGCGGCCTGCAGGCGTTCTGGTACCACTTCGCGATCATGTTCGAGGCGCTGTTCATCCTCACCGCCGTCGACGCCGGCACCCGCGTGGGCCGCTTCATGCTCCAGGACACGATCGGCAACGTCTGGAAGCGCTTCGGGGACCTGTCCTGGCGGCCCGGCAACCTCCTGGCCAGCGCCGCCGTCGTGGCCGCGTGGGGCTACTTCCTCTACGCGGGCGTCACCGACCCCCTCGGCGGCGTCAACCAGCTCTTCCCGCTGTTCGGCATCGCCAACCAGCTCCTGGCCGCCATCGCCCTCACCCTGGTCACCACGCTGCTGGTCAAGCACGGCCGCGCCCGCTACGCCTGGGTGCCCGGCGTGCCGCTGGCCTGGGACCTCGTGGTCACCATGACGGCCAGCTGGCAGAAGGTGTTCTCCGACAACCCCGCCATCGGCTACTTCGCCCAGGCCGACCTCTACCGCGAGGCCCGCGACGCCGGCCGGCTGCTCGGGGCCGCGCAGGACGCCGGGCAGATGCAGCAGGTCGTCACCAACTCCACCGTCAACGGCGTCCTGCAGTCCGTCTTCGCGCTGCTCGTCGTCGTCGTGGCCGTCAACGCCGCCGTCGTCGTCGCCCGCGCCCTGCGCGCCGGGTCGCTGCCCACCACCGAGGTGCCCGCGGTGCCCTCGCGCCTGCACGAGCCGGCCGGGCTGTTCGCCACCGCCGAGGAGAAGCGCGGTGCCGCCCTCGCCGGCCGCGAGGAGGCGCTGCGGTGAGCCGCGCGCCGGCCCGGGCGCCGGGCGCGGCGCTGCGCGGGGCGTGGGGGAGCGCGCTGCGCGGGCTGCGCTGGTGCGCGCGCCAGGTCGACGGCACCGACCGCTGGGAGGAGCACCTGCGCGAGTGCGCCGAGCACGGCCACCGGCCCCCCACCCGCCGCGAGTTCGAGCGCCGGCGCGCCGACGCCCGCGCCGGCGCCGTCTCCTCCCGCTGCTGCTGAGCGCGCCGGCGGGCGGCTGCGAGGATCGCGCCGTGGTGGAGATGGGGGCCGACGAGTTCGAGGGCGCCGTCGCCGACGCCCTCGACGCGATCCCCGAGGAGCTGGCGCGGGCGATGGACAACGTCGTCGTCCTCGTCGAGGACGACCCGCCCGAGGGGTTCCCGCCCGACCTGCTCGGGCTGTACGAGGGCACCCCCCTCACCGAGCGCGGCACCTGGTGGGCCGCCGGCGCCCTGCCGGACCGCATCACGGTCTTCCGCCGCCCCACCCTGGCCGCCTGCCGCGACCGCGCCGAGGTCGTCGAGGAGGTGCGCGTCACCGTCGTGCACGAGGTCGCCCACCACTTCGGCATCGACGACGAGCGCCTGCACGAGCTCGGCTGGGCCTGAGGACCCGCCCGCCACCCGGACGGGTCAGCGCTTGCTCCGATCCGGGCGAGTCGCGCCCCGGCGGTCCGGTCCGCCCCGCCGCGCGCCGATGACCTGGAGCGGAACACGCCCAGCACGACGCCCGAGGAGAACGATGAAGACCGTCCTGGCCATCGACACGATCAAGCCGATCGGTGTCCGGGAGCTCAACGGCTTCCTGACCGGCATCGCCGCCGCGGTGCCCGGCTGCTTCGTCTCCCAGGGCCCCAGCACCCGCGGCCGGCTGACCGTGACGATCCTGGCCCCGACGGCGGTGCCCCTGGAGGTCGCCGAGCAGGTCCTGGACACGCTGCCGCACCTGTGCGAGTCCATCACGGGGCTGTCCCTGCACGACCCGGTCCGCCGGTCGGCGCCCGCGCCGCTGGGCTGAGCCCGGCGCTCCCGCGGCTCAGCCGGTGACGGCGGCGCCGGCCGGTGCGCCCAGCGACACCTGGGCGGCGCTGAGCGGGCGGGCGTACAGGTACCCCTGCGCCAGGTCGCAGTTCAGCGCGCGCAGGGCGCCGGCCTGCTGCTCGGTCTCCACGCCCTCGGCGATGACGTCCAGGCCCAGGCTGCGGGCCAGCTCCACGATCGTGGCCACCAGGGTGGTGGCCGAGCCGCCGCCGGCGAGGTCGCTGACGAAGGAGCGGTCGATCTTGACGATGTCCACGGGCAGGCGGCGCAGGTACGACAGGCTGGAGTAGCCGGTGCCGAAGTCGTCGATGGCGATGCGCGCGCCGAGCTCGCGCAGCTTCTGCAGGCGCGCGGCGGTGCACGTGAAGTCGTCGACGAGCAGGCTCTCGGTGATCTCCAGGGTGAGCTGCTCCGGCGGCAGGCCGGAGGCGCGCAGGGCGTCGGCGACCACGTCGACGACCGCGTCGTCGGCGACCTGCACGGCGGAGAGGTTCACCCCGATGGTCACCGGGTGCCCGCGCTCGCGGGACCACCGCGCGGCCTGCTCGGTGGCCGTGCGCAGCACCCACGCGCCGATCTCCACGATCGCGCCGGTGCTCTCGGCGATGGGCACGAACTCCAGCGGCGGCACCATGCCGCGGCGCGGGTGGCGCCAGCGCAGCAGCGCCTCGAAGCCCTCCGTGGCGCCGCCGTCCAGCTCCACGGTGGCCTGGTAGTGCACCTCCAGCTCGCCGCGCTCCACGACGCCGTGCAGGTCCTCCAGCAGGTGCGCGCGGTCGGCCGCGGCCTGCCCCATCGCCTCGGCGTAGGTGACGGCGCGGTCGCCGCCGCGGGCCTTGGCCTGCTGCACCGCCAGCTCGGCGTTGCGCAGCAGCTGGCGGGTGGTGCCGCCGCCGTCGTGCCCGCCGTCGGGCCCGCCGTCGTGCCCGCCGTCGTGCGCGCCGGCGTCCGCGCCGGTGGCGGTGAGGGCGGCGGTGAGGGTGGCGGTGTCGGCGACGCCCGCGCTGGCCTGCAGGGTCAGCTCGTGCCCGTGCACGGCGATCGGCTCGCGCACCACGGCCAGGAACCGCTCGGCGGCCCCGGTGGCGTCGGCGCCGGTGGCGCCGGCGAGCACGACGGCGAACTCGTCGCCCTCCAGGCGCCCCACGCGGTCGCCGGCGCGGGCGCCGGCGCGCAGCCGCTGCGCGACGGTGCGCAGGACCTCGTCGCCGGCGGCGGTGCCGCGCACGTCGTTGACGCTCTTGAAGCCGTCCAGGTCCAGCAGCACCACGGCGGTGGGGGCGCCCTGGGCCAGGGCCCGCTCGATGACCTCGCCGAGCTGGGTGCGGTTGGCCAGGCCGGTGAGGGCGTCGTGCAGGCCCTGCTGCTCGTTCAGGCGCCAGGAGGCCAGGTGGGCGCCGCTGGCGGCCAGGACGAAGCCGGCGTGCACGAGCGTCCAGCGCCACGGGTCCTCCACGGCGCCGTGGTGCGCGTAGACGCTGTGGGGCAGCAGGGTGCCCAGCACCCCGTGGTGGAGCACGACGATGCCGAGCCCCACCCCGAACGGCACCCAGTCCTGGTAGAGGGCGACGACGCCGACCATGACGAAGAAGTGGAAGTGCGCCTCGATCAGCCCGCCGGTGAGGTCCACGAGGACGGCGGAGGCGGCGAACAGGCTGGCGGTGGCGGCGGCGGAGGTGCCCGCGCGCCCGAACCGGCGCGGCAGGGCGGCGGGCACGGGCGCGAGCACCAGCGCGACGAGCCCGAGGACGTGGGCGGTGGAGTGCCCCAGCGCCAGCCCGAGCGGCACCAGGGCGGCGGCCTGCACCAGGGCGATGACGAGGACGGCGTGGTGGCGCCGCGCCCACACCGCGGGCGGCAGGCGGCGCCCCTCGGGCAGCAGCGCCCCCGCCGCGGCCCGCACGGCCCGGCGCGTCGTCCCGGTCCACGTCACGGGTGCCTGCATCGACCGGGGGGCGCGCCAGCTTGAACCCGCCCCACCCGCGTGGCGGAATCGGCCGTCGGCGCGCGGGGTTGAAGAGCGCGTGATGATCGACCTCCTGGGTTTCGAGATGGCCCGAGCGGCGTTCGAGCAGCGCCGCTTCACCGACGCGGTCTCCGGGCTCGAACCGCTGCTGGAGCGCAACCCCGACGACCGTGCCCTGCGGGAGCTCCTGGCACGTTCCTACTTCGGGGCGGCGATGCTCGGCAAGGCGGAGGAGCAGGCGCGCGAGCTGGTGCGCCGCGCCCCCGCGGACGGGTACGCGCACCTGCTGCTGGCGCGCAGCCTGGAGCGGCAGAGCCGCACCTCCGAGGCGCGCGGGCACCGCGTCATGGCGCACGTGCTGGGCGCCGACGCCTGACCCCGCGGTCCCCGCCGGCGCGCCGGCGGGGACCGCGGGCCTCAGACCAGGGGCACCAGGTCGCGCACGGAGTCCACGACGCGGTGGGGGCGGAACGGGTAGCGCTCCACCTGCTCGGCGCGCGTGGAGCCGGTGAGCACCAGGAAGGTGCGCAGGCCCGCCTCGATGCCGGCGACGACGTCGGTGTCCATGCGGTCGCCGACCATGGCGGTGGTCTCCGAGTGCGCGGCGATGCGGTTCATCGCCGAGCGGAACATCATCGGGTTCGGCTTGCCGACGAAGTAGGGCTCGGCGCCGGTGGCGCGGGTGATCAGCGCCGCCACCGAGCCGGTGGCCGGCAGCGGCCCCTCGGCCGAGGGGCCGGTGGCGTCGGGGTTGGTGGCGATGAACCGCGCCCCGCCCTCGATGAGCCGGATGGCCCGCGTGATCGCCTCGAAGGAGTAGGTGCGCGTCTCGCCGAGCACCACGTAGTCCGGGGCGGTGTCGGTGAGGATGAACCCGGCCTCGTGCAGGGCGGTGGTCAGCCCGGACTCGCCGATGACGTAGGCGGAGCCGTCCGGCTTCTGCCGGGACAGGAAGTCCGCGGTGGCCATCGCGGAGGTCCAGATGCACTCCTCGGGCACGGTGATGCCGCTGCGCGCGAGGCGGGCGGCCAGGTCCCGCGGCGTGAAGATCGAGTTGTTCGTCAGCACGAGGAAGCGCCGGCCGGTGTCCTGCAGGCGCTGCAGGAACTCCGCCGCGCCGGGCAGGGCCCGCTCCTCGTGGACGAGCACGCCGTCCATGTCGGTCAGCCAGCACTCGATGCCGGTGTCGGTGGTGCCGTCGAAGCCGGTGCCCGTGCCGGGCCCCGGGCCCGCCGCGCCGGCCGCGCCCGTCTCGTCCTGCTCGTCCGCGCCCGCGCCCGCGCCGGCCTGCTGCCGCGCCACCGGCTCAGCCGTCCAGGCCGGCGAGCACGGCGGCGGTGCCGGACAGGCCCAGCCGGGTGGCGCCGGCGTCGAGCATCGCCAGCGCGGTGGTGGTGTCGCGGATGCCGCCGCTGGCCTTGACGCCCAGGCGGCCGCCGACGGTGGCGGCCATCAGCTGCACGGCGTGCACGGTCGCGCCGCCGGTGGCGTGGAAGCCGGTGGAGGTCTTCACGAAGTCGGCGCCGGCGGCCTCCGCGGCGCGGCACACCTCCACGAGCACGTCGTCGGGCAGCGCCGCGGACTCCACGATGACCTTCAGCACGCCGGGGGCGGGCACGGCGGCGCGCACGGCGGCGACGTCCTCGCGCACGGCGTCGAACTCGCCGGCCAGCGCCGCGCCGACGTCGATGACCATGTCGACCTCGTCGGCGCCGTCGCGCACGGCGGCCCGCGCCTCGGCGGCCTTGAGCGCGCTGGTGTGCTTGCCGGAGGGGAAGCCGCACACGGTGGCGACGACGAGGCCCTCCACCGCGTCGCCGCGGGCGACGGAGAGCATCGAGGGGGACACGCAGATCGCCAGCACGCCGAGCTCTCGGGCGTCCGCGCACAGCGCGAGGACGTCCGCGCGGGTCGCCTCCGGCTTGAGCAGGGTGTGGTCGACCAGGCGGGCCACGTCGTGGCGGGTCCGGCCGGTGGGGGTGCCGGTGGGAGTGGTCACGCGGCGAGTGTGCCACCGGCGGCGCCGCGGGTCCGCCCCGCCGTCAGCGCGCGGGCAGGACGCCGCCGCGGGCGCCGGGGTCTCACCGGTCCACCCCGCCGGCGGGGCGCGGCGACCGGCCCGCCGCGGTGGGCCGCGGCCGGGGGCGGCGCAGCTCGGGGGCGACCACCAGGCGGTCGCGCCCGCCGGTCTCGGCGGCGTCCAGCGCCTCGCTCCACGCGGCGGTGGCGGCCTTGAGCAGCTCGTCGCCGGCCTGGTGCCCGCGCGAGTCGTCGAAGGCCTTGAAGCGGTCCAGGTCCACCAGCGCCACGTGCAGGCCCTCGCCGCTGCGGGCGGCGGCGGCGCAGGCCCGGGAGAGCTCGTGGTCCCCGGTGCGGCGGTTGGCGGCGCCGGTCGGCGGGCTCCTTCTCGCCCAGGCGCGGCGCGGAGCCGCTGCACGCGGCCAGCGCGTAGAGGACGTAGAACGACAGCCACAGCGCGTCGACCCGCACCGGCGTCGCGTCGCCGCCGGTGACGAGCTGCTGGACGTTGTCGGCGACGTCGGCGACCACGGTGCAGGCGGTGCCGGCGGCCAGCAGCCGGAACGCGGTGGTGCGCGCGCCGGGTCCGGTGACCATGCGCGCCAGCAGGTACACCCGGACCACGTCGGCCACCGGGTACACCGTGCTGACCACGCGGGCCGCCAGCGGCCGGCTGCTGTCGGTGGCCGCGGGCAGCACCACGAACACCCCGGAGAGCACGGCGGCGCTGAGGGTGACGATGCAGGCGTCCAGCAGGTTGCCGCGGTGCTGACCGCCCCCGCGGCGGCGGTCCAGGCCCAGCAGGCCCACGGTGACGGGCACGTACGCGGCCAGGTGGACCGCGTCGGCGGGCGTGGGCCAGGCCCCGTCGCCGCGCGGGTCCAGGACGGCGAAGAGCACCTCCCCGCACAGGTACAGCACCAGCGCCAGCAGCAGCCAGCGCCACGGGCGGCGCCGGTGGGCGGTGCGCGGCCGGACCGGGCGCGTCGGGGCCGCGGGTTAGGCTCGTGCCCGTGGTGAGCATCCCTGGCCTGAGCCCCGTGCTGGACCGTCCGGCCCCCGCGCCGGCGGGCGGCACCTCCCGCGCGACCGCCCGGCTGACGGGCTGGGGGCGCACCGCGCCCACCACGGCCACGGTGCTGCGCACGCAGGACCTCGACGTCATCGCCGAGGCCGTGCGCACCGCCGGCCCGCGCGGGGTCATCGCCCGCGGCCTGGGCCGCAGCTACGGCGACCCCGCCCAGAACGCCGGCGGCCTGGTGATCGACATGACGGCGCTGGACCGCATCCACGACATCGACGTGGACGCCGCCGTCGCCGACGTCGACGCCGGCTGCTCGCTGGACAAGCTGCTGCGCGCGGTCGTCCCGCACGGGCTGTGGGTGCCGGTGCTGCCGGGCACCCGCCAGGTCACCGTCGGCGGCGCCATCGGCGCCGACATCCACGGCGGCAACCACCACACCCAGGGCACCTTCACCCGCCACGTGCTCTCCCTGGACCTGCTCACCGCCGACGGGCAGGTGCGCACCCTGACCCCGCACGGCCCGGACCGCGAGCTGTTCCTGGCCACCACCGGCGGCATGGGCCTGACCGGCGTGGTGCTGCGCGCGAAGATCCGCCTGGACCGGGTGGAGACCTCGTACTTCATCGCCGACGTCGAGCAGGCGCCCGACTTCGACGACATGCTCGAGCGCCTGACGAAGAACGACGAGAACTACACGTACTCCAAGACGTGGTTCGACTCCGTCACCAAGGGCGAGCACATGGGCCGCGGCTTCCTGCTGCGCGGCTCCTCCGCGAAGCTGGAGGACCTGCCCGCCAAGCTGCGCAAGGACCCGCTGAAGTTCGACGCCCCGCAGTACGCGAAGTTCCCCGACGTCTTCCCGCCGGGGATGCTGAACCGGCTCACGGCCAAGGCGCTCAACGAGTTCTACTACCGCAAGGCCCACACCCAGCAGGGCGTGGTGCAGAACATCACGCAGTTCTACCACCTGCTCGACCTGTTCGCGGACTGGAACCGGGCCTACGGCCCGCACGGCTTCCTGCAGTACCAGTTCGTCGTCCCGATGGACCGCACCGACGTGCTGCGCGCCAGCATGGAGGCCATCGTGCAGTCCGGGCACATCTCGGCCCTGAACGTCCTCAAGCGCTTCGGCGAGGGCAACGACGCCCCGCTGTCCTTCCCGCGCAAGGGCTGGACGCTCGCGGTGGACCTGCCGGTCAAGCCCGGTCTGGACCGCCTGTGCGACCAGCTCGACGAGATGGTGCTGGACGCCGGCGGCCGCCTGTACCTGGCCAAGGACTCGCGCACCACCCCCGAGCGCTTCGCGCAGATGTACCCGGACCTGCCCGCCTGGCGGAAGGTCCGCGACGCGGTCGACCCGGAGCGCAAGTTCGCCTCCGACCAGTCCCGCCGCCTGCAGCTGGTCACCGGCTGAGGCCGCGCCCGTGAGCGCCACCGCCCCCACCGCCGCCCTGAAGGAGTGGGGCGCGGTGGCGCACGCCCTGCTGCAGGGCCGCCAGGCGCTGCTGCTGCGCAAGGGCGGCGTGCACGAGAAGCGCTTCAGCGTCGGCGCCTCCCGCTTCGTGCTCTTCCCCACCGTCGCGCACAGCCACGCGGGGTCGGTGCGCCCCGAGCACCGCGACCTGCTGGCCCCGGGCGCCGCGGACGCCGCGCAGGCCGACGGCGAGGAGCTGACCGTGCGCGCGGGGGCCGAGGTCGTGGCCGTGGTGCCCGTCGCGCGCCCGCAGCGGGTGGAGGAGCTGGAGGACCTGCACGTGTGGACCTCCGCCTCGGTGCGCTCCTCGCGGGTGGACTTCCGCCCGCGCCACCAGCTGACCGCCCTGGTGGTGCGCGCCGTGGAGCTGCCCGCGCCGGTGCGCCTGCCGCGCCGCCCCGAGCACCGCAGGTGCACCAGCTGGGTGGAGCTGGACGTGCCCTGGCCGGCCGGCGCCGGGCGCGTGGTGCACGACGACGAGCACCTGGCGGTGGTCGAGGCCGCCGTGCGCGAGCGCGTCGGCTGACCCGCCCGCCGCGCGCCCGCCGCGGCGCTGCGCACTACTGTCGGCCCGGCCCCGCCGAGCCGGCGGGGCGCTGCGGTCACGACGGGGTGGTGGGGATGGGCGAGGAGACCGGCGCGTTCGGCGCCGAGGTCGCGGCGGTGCGGGCCGGGGCGGACCCGGCCGAGCGGGCGGCGGCCCTGCACGAGCGGCTCACCGAGGACGAGCGACTCGGCCTGCTCGACGGCGACACGCCGTTCTGGGAGGGCATCGGCGAGATGCTCGACGGCGGCTACAACACCAGCCCCCTGCCGCACGGCGCGGTGGCGCGCCTGGGGATCCCCGGCACCCGCTTCGTCGACGGCCCGCGCGGCTGCGTCGCCGGGCACGGCACCGCCTTCCCCGTCTCCATGGCCCGCGGCGCCACCTGGGACACCGCGCTGGAGGAGCGCGTGGGCGAGGCGATCGGCCGCGAGCTGCGCGCGCAGGGCGGCAACTTCTTCGGCGGCGTGTGCGTGAACCTGCCGCGCCACCCGGCGTGGGGGCGCGTCCAGGAGACCTACGGCGACGACCCGCACCATCTGGGGGAGTTCGGCGCGGCGCTGACGCGCGGGGTGCAGCGGCACGCGATGGCCTGCGTGAAGCACTACGCGCTGAACTCCATGGAGAACGCCCGATTCCAGGTCGACGTCCGCGTCGACGAGGACGTGCTGCACGAGGTGTACCTGCCGCACTTCGAGCGGGCCGCCGCCGAGGGCGTCGCCGCCGTCATGAGCGCCTACAACTCCGTCAACGGCGAGTGGGCCGGGCAGAACCGCTACCTGCTCACCGAGGTGCTGCGCGAGCAGTGGGGCTGGGAGGGCGTCACGGTCAGCGACTTCATCTGGGGCCTGCGCGACGCCGCCGCGAGCCTGGAGGCGGGCCTGGACCTGGAGGAGCCCTTCGTCCAGCAGCGCGCGCAGCACCTGCGCGCCCAGCTGGCGGCGGGGCAGACCTCCTGGGAGGCGGTGCGCCGCTCCGGGGTGCGCCTGCTGGCCGCGCAGCTGCGCTCGTACGCCGTGCGCAGCGAGCCGGACCCGGGCCCGGAGGTGATGGCCTGCGACGAGCACCGCGCCCTGGCGCGCGAGGTCGCTGCGCGGGCGGTGGTGCTGCTGAAGAACGAGCCCGTCGAGGGTGCGCCCGTCCTGCCCCTGGACCCGGCCGCGGTGCGGCGCATCGCGCTGGTCGGGCGGCTGGCGACGGCGCCGAACACCGGCGACCTGGGCTCCTCCAACGTGCGCCCGCCGAGCGTGGCGACCCCGCTGGACGGCCTGCGCGCGGCGTTCCCGGACGCGCAGGTCACCCTCGTGGAGCAGGACGACCCGGCGGCCGCGGCGGAGGCGGCGCGCGCGGCGGACGTGGCGGTCGTCGTCGTCGGCTTCGACGAGCAGGACGAGGGCGAGTACGTCGGCGGGGACGCGATGAGCGACCCGACGCTGACGGCGCTGTACCCCCCGCACCCGGCGGGCGGCGGCGCGGGCGCCCCGCAGGGGGCCGTCATGACCGCCGGCTTCGGCGGCGACCGCACCTCCCTGCGGCTGCGCCCGGTGGACGAGGAGGTCGTGCGCGCCGTGGCCGCGGCCAACCCGCGCACCGTGGTGAGCGTGGTGGCCGCCGGCGCCGTCGTCGGCGAGGCCTGGCGCCACGACGTGCCCGCGATCGTGCTGGCGTGGTACGCGGGCATGGAGGGCGGGCACGCCCTGGCCGACGTGCTCACCGGCGCGCGCGAGCCCTCCGGGCGCATGCCGTACGCGGTGCCCACCAGCGAGGAGCACCTGCCGCCCTTCGACGAGGACGCCCGCACCGTCACCTACGACCGCTGGCACGGCCAGCGGCTGCTGGACCGCCTGGGCGTGCCGGCCGCCTACCCGCACGGCTTCGGCCTGTCCTACACGACGTTCGCGATCGAGGACGCCTCCGCCGCCGCGGACCCGGACGGGCGGGTGCTCGTGCGGGCCCGCGTGCGCAACACCGGCGGGCGCGACGGCCGGCACGTGGTGCAGGTGTACGGCCGGCGCACCGACGGCGGGCGGCCGGGGGAGACGACCGTCGTGGGGTTCGCGCCCGTCGCCGTGCCCGCCGGCGCGGCGGTCGAGGTGGAGGTGCCCGTGGCCCTGCGGGCGCTGGGCGCCTGGGACGCCCGGGCGCGCCGGCTGGTGCCGCCCGCGGCCGCCGACGTCGTCCTGGAGGTCGGCGCGCACGCCCACGACCCGGCCGCCGCGGTGCTCACCCTCGCCTGAGGACCGCCTGCTGAGGGCCGGCGCGGGGGACCGGCGCGGCCGCGCTCACGCCCCGACCGTGGACTCGCGCACCACCAGGCGCGTGGGCATCACGGTCGTGCCGGGGGCGCGGCGGCCGGCGACGGCCTCCAGCAGCAGCTCCCCGGCGCGCCGGCCCATCGCCTCTAGCCCGAGCGCGACGGTCGTCAGCGGCGGGCGGGAGGCCAGGGCGATGACGTCCCAGTCGTCGAAGCCGACGACGGCCACGTCCTGCGGCACGCGCCGGCCGGCGTCGCGCAGCCCGTCGCACACGCCGCGGGCGATCTGGTCGCTGCCGCAGGTGATGGCGTCGACGTCGGGGTGGCGGCGCAGCAGCAGGTCCGCGGCCAGCCGGCCCCACCGCTCGCTCCAGTCCCCGTGCAGCGGCTCGTCGACCAGGTGCGCGCCGGCCTCGGCGGCCGCGGCGTCGCGGCGCACGACGGCGGCGTGGTGGTCGGCCGGGCCGGTCACGTGCGCCACGCGCCGCCGGCCGAGGTCCAGCACGTGCCGCACGGCGGCGGCGGCCCCGCCGGCCTGGTCCACGACGAGGCTGGTGTCGGCTCGGTCCTGCGAGGGGGTGAAGGCGTACACGACGGGCACGCGCCCGGCGGCGGCCACCGGCGGGCGCGGTTCGGTGCGCCGGCCGGTGATGATGATGCCGTCCACGCGGCGGGCCAGCAGGGTGCGCAGGTAGTGCTGCTCGCGCAGGGGGTCGTCGCGGCTGTCGCACAGCAGCACGACCATCTCCCCGGCGCCCAGGGTGTTCTCCGCGCCGAGCATGACGGGGATGGAGAAGCGCCCGAAGCTGTCGGTGGTGATGAGCCCGACGGTGTAGCTGCGGCCGCTGGACAGCGCCCGGCCCAGGGAGTCGGGGGTGAAGCCGAGCTGCTCGGCGGCGCGGCGCACGCGCTCGCGGGTCTCGGGGCGCAGCTGGCCGGTGCCGTTGAGGGCCTTGGAGGCGGTGCCGGGGGAGACGCCGGCCAGCGCGGCGACGTCGACGATCCGCGCCGGAACGCTCGTTTCCGTCATGCCGCGCCTCCTCCTCGTCGCCGGCACCTGCGGCCCGCGGGCTGGGGAAAGGACTGTACCGCCCTTGACGGGCGGGGGTGCGGCTCGTAGCGTCCACCGCAGAAAACGTGTGCCGCCGTTTCCGAGGGGAGCGGCGGGACGGCGGATCGACTCGACGGAGAGCAGATGACCACCACCGCGTCCCCCACCAGCGCCGCCGTCGCCCCGGCCGCGCCCACCAGCGCCGCCGCGGTGGCGCTGCGCCCGGTGCCCACCGGCGCCTCGCGCATCACCGCCGGCTTCTGGCACGAGCGCCAGGAGGCCAACCGCCGCCAGGCGATCCGCACCGGCTACGAGAAGCTCCAGACCGCCGGCAACCTGCAGAACCTGCGCATCGCCGCGGGCACCGCCACCGGCGAGGTGCGCGGGCCGATCTTCATGGACTCCGACGTCTACAAGTGGCTCGAGGCCGCCGGCTGGGAGTACGGGCGCGGGGCCGACGCCGAGGTGCTCGGCTGGATCCGCGAGGTCACCGAGGTCGTCGCCGCCGCGCAGGCCGAGGACGGCTACCTGGACTCCGTGCAGCAGGTGCGCGGGCGCGGCGAGCGCTACGTGGACCTGCCCTGGAGCCACGAGCACTACTGCGCCGGGCACCTGTTCCAGGCCGCCGTGGCCGTGCACCGCACCACCGGCGAGACCGGCCTGCTCGACGTCGCCGTCAAGCTCGCCGACCACCTCGTCGCCACCTTCGGCCCCGGCCGCATCGAGGAGGTCGACGGGCACCCGGTCGTCGAGATGGGCCTGGTGGAGCTGTACCGCGAGACCGGCACCCGCGAGTACCTGGACCTGGCCCGCTGGTTCGTCGACGCGCGCGGGCACGGCATCATCGAGACCAAGCACGGCAAGCAGCCCACGTACTTCTCCGACCGCGTGCCGGTGCGCGAGGCGACCAGCCCCGAGGGGCACGCGGTGCGCGCGGTCTACCTCACCGCCGGCGCCGCCGACGTCGCCGCCGAGACCGCCGACGGCGAGCTGCTGACCGCCCTGGCCCGGCAGTGGGAGGGGATGCTCGCCTCCAAGACCTACGTCACCGGCGGCATCGGCTCGCGCTGGGACTGGGAGCAGTTCGGCGACCACCACGAGCTCTCGCCCGACCGCGCCTACGCCGAGACCTGCGCGGCCATCGGCAGCGTCCAGTGGAGCTGGCGCATGCTGCTGGCCACCGGCGAGGCCCGCTACGCCGACCTCGTCGAGCGCACCCTCTACAACGCCTTCCTGCCCGGCGTCTCGCTGGCCGGCACCGAGTACTTCTACGTCAACCCCCTGCAGCTGCGCCACGGCGCGCACGCCGAGGAGGAGCGCAGCGCCGCGCACGGGCGCCGGGCGTGGTTCGACTGCGCCTGCTGCCCGCCGAACATCATGCGCACCCTCTCCAGCCTGGACGCCTACGTCGCCACCAGCTCCGCGGCCGGCGTCCAGCTGCACCAGTTCGCCACCGGCACCGTCCAGGCCGGCGGCGCCCGGCTGCGCGTCGCGACGGACTACCCCTGGGACGGCGCCGTGCGCGTGGAGGTCGCCGACCCCGGCACCGGGGCGTGGGAGCTGGCGCTGCGGGTTCCGGCGTGGGCCGAGGGCGCCACCGCCACCGTCGCCGGCGAGGCCGTCGAGGTGCGCGCGGGCGAGTACCTGCGCCTGCACCGCACCTGGAGCGCCGGGGACGTCGTGGAGCTGACGCTGCCGATGGGCGTGCGCGTGGTGGAGGCCGACCCGCGCGTGGACGCCGTGCGCGGCTGCGTCGCCGTCGAGCGCGGCCCGCTGGTGTACGCCCTGGAGCAGACCGACCTGCCCGAGGGCCTCGTCGCCGACGACGTGCGCGTGCGCGTCGCGGAGCTGCGCGGCGCGCCGGCCGAGCACCGCCCCGAGCTGCTGGAGGGCGTCACCGTCCTGCAGCTGCCGGTGCACGCCGCCGTGCACGCCGACGAGGTGCCCCTGTACCGCCCGGCCGGCGACGAGCCCGCCCCGCAGGCCGCCGAGGAGGTCCTCACCGTCCCGGCGGTGCCGTACTACGCCTGGGCCAACCGCGACCTGGGCGCCATGCGCGTCTGGCTGCCGCGGGCCTGACCCCGCGCCGAACCCCAGCGACCCCGAGGAGATGCGATGAGGCTTTCCCGCAGGCGCGTGCTGGGCCTGGCCGGCCTGGCCGGCACCGGTGCGCTGCTGCCCTCGTGCGCCTCGAACCTCCCCGAAGCCGACGTCACGGCGGCCGGCTTCGGGGAGGACGCCACGGGCACGGTGCGGCTGTGGTGCCGCGCCGCCACCGTGACGGGCGTGCGGCAGGTCGTCGACGCGTTCAACGCCTCGCAGGAGGCCGTGCGCGTCGAGGTCACCCCCGTCCTGGACGCGCAGTACGTCACCAAGCTGGCCACGGCCATCCGCGGCGGCAACGTCCCCGACATCGTGGACATCGACGACATCAACTCGATGCTCTTCATCTACCGGGACTCCTTCACCGACCTGACCCCGCTGGTCGACGGGCTCGACTACGTCGACGCCCTCAACCCCGGCCAGCTCGGGCTGGCCACCCGCGACGGGCGCCGCTACGGCGTGCCCTACATCGCCGACAACTCCGCGCTGTTCTACAACACCGAGCTCTTCGAGCGCGCCGGCATCGACCCCCTGCAGGCCACGGGCAGCATCGACGGGATGCTCGAGGCCGCCCGCGCCATCGGCGGCCTGGACGAGCAGACCTACGGCTGGTCGATCGAGGGCAACTCCCCGGGCATCCAGGGGTTCGTGGTGCAGCCGCACCTGTGGGCGGCCGACCAGCCGAACATCGTCGGCGAGGTCGGCTCCCAGCGGGGCGCCATCGCCGGCAACGACGCGGTGCGCCGCACGTTCGAGTTCTACCGGACCATGTGGGAGGAGGGGCTCATGCCGCAGGCCAACTACTCCGGCGACGGCGCCCGCTGGGGAGCGGACTTCCGGGAGGGCCGGGTCGGCATGATCCCGGCGAACTACTCCGTCGCGGTCCTCAGCGCCCCGGAGGAGGCCCGGGCCCGCACCGGGGTCGTGCTGCTGCCCGGCCCCGACGGCGGACGCGCCACCTTCGCCGGCGGGGACAACCTCTGCATCCCGCGCGGGGCGCCGAACGCCTCCGGGGCGTGGCAGTTCGCCAGGTTCGCCCTCGACCTGCCGCAGCAGGCCAACCTGCCGGCCGGCGGCTACACGCCCGTGCGCTCCGACGCGGCCACCCCCGAGTACCGCTCGACGTTCCCGCTGGCGGTCGCCCCGCTGGACGGCATCGAGGAGGCCTACGCACCCGTGACCCTCGCCTACAACCTGCTGTTCAACCAGGCGGACTCCCCGTGGGGCACCGCGTTCCGCCGGGCCGTCTTCGACGGCGACCTCGACGGGGCGCTGGAGCAGGGCCAGGAGGACTTCGACCGCATCCTCGAGCAGGCGCAGCTGTGAGCGCCGTGGCGGACCGCGCCGCCGCGCGCACGGACCGGGCCCCGCAGCGGCCCCGCAGGCAGCAGTCCCTCACCCACCCCGCGCGCACCGGCGTCCTGCTGACGCTGCCCGCCCTGGCCTTCGTCGTCGTGTTCGTGCTCGTGCCGCTCGTCTTCGCGGTCTACATGTCCTTCACGAACTGGCCGCTCATCGGCTCCTACGACGTCATCGGGTTCTCCAACTACGTGGCGGTCGCGCAGGACCCGGTGTTCTGGAAGTCGGTGGGCTACACCGTCCTGTACACCGCGATCATCACGCTGCCGATCCTCGTGGTCGGCTACGCCCTGGCGCTGGTGGTCCGCAGCAGCCGGCGCGGCGCCACGCTGTTCCGGACGATCTTCTTCCTGCCCTACGTCATCGGCCTGACCACCCTGAGCTTCCTGCTCGTGCTGGAGGCTCAACCCGGCTCCGGCGCGGTCAACATCGTCTTGCAGCAGCTGGGGATCACCGACGGCACGACGGCCTGGCTGGTCGACGGGCCCCTGGCGACCGGGCTCATCATCGTGATGATCGTCTGGGCGGTGTCCGGGCTGACGATGGTGCTCCTCATGGGCGGCATGCAGGGCATCCCGCGCGAGGTCCACGAGTCCGCCGAGATGGACGGCGCGAGCTGGTGGCAGCGCGAGCGCAGCATCACCCTGCCCATGCTGCGCCGGACGATCGCGATGAGCCTGGTCATCTCCGTCATCGGCTCGCTGCTGGCCTTCACCCAGTTCTACGTCCTCACCCGCGGCGGGCCGGGCACCGACACCCAGACCGTCGTCATGTACGTGTACCAGCGCGGGTTCGTGCAGCTGCAGCTCGGCGCCGCCTCGGCGCTGTCGATCGTGCTGGTGCTCGTCATCGGCCTGGTCACCGCCGCCCAGTTCCGCCTGCTGCGCGAGAAGGATTGAGGAGCAGCCGTGTCCACCACCGTGCCCACCGAGCTCGCCACCGCCCCCGCCACCGCGCCGCAGCGCCGGACCCGACCCGGCGCAGGCGCCGACCGCGCCCGCGCCGAGAGCCGCACCAAGGTCGTCCTCTACGTCGTCGGCGGGGTGCTGGCCTCGCTGGTGTTCCTCGTCCCGCTGCTGTGGTCGATCCTGCGCTCCTTCCAGAGCAACGACGCCATCGTCTCCAGCACGCCCACCTGGTCGGCGCTGACGCAGCTCAGCCTGGACAACTTCAGGGCCCTGTTCACCGGCGACGCCGACATCGCCCGTGCCGTCGGCAACAGCCTCGTCGTCTCCACCGCCACCGCCCTGCTCACCGCGCTCCTGGCCACGCTGGCCGGCTACGGCTTCGGCCGGTTCTCCTTCCGGGGCCGCAACACCCTGTTCGGCGTCGTCGTCGTGACGATGATGGTCCCCTTCCAGGCGATCATCACCCCGCTGTACCTGCAGATGAACGCGATGGGGCTCACCGACTCCCGGCTGGGGCTGGTGCTCTTCTACTCCACGGTCAACCTGCCGTTCGGCGTGTTCGTCATGCGCAACGCCTTCGAGACGATCCCGGCCGAGATCGAGGACTCCGCCCACGTCGACGGCGCCGGCACGTTCCGCACCCTGGTCTCGGTGCTGCGGCCCATGCTCGTGCCCGGCATCGCCACCAGCGCCCTGTACGCCTTCCTCGCCAGCTGGACCGAGTTCCTCGGGGCCCTGACCTTCCTCACCGACGACCGCAAGTACACCCTGCCGCTGTCGCTGGTGAACCTGCAGGCCGGCGCCTACGGGTCGGTGAACTTCGGTTACCTCGTCGCCGGCGCGGTCGTGGCGATGATCCCCTGCGTGGTCCTCTACGTCGCCCTGCAGCGCTTCTACGTCGCCGGCCTGGCCTCCGGCGCCGTCAAGGGCTGAGCCCCCACCCC
>NZ_JAAALM010000129.1 GCF_009906395.1 Kineococcus indalonis | reverse complement strand
TCCGGGCGCCGGTGCCGGTGCCGGTGGTGCGCGCCCGGGTGCCCCGCGCCCGGGCAACAACCCGTTCGCCACGAGCCAGGGCATGCCGCGCCCCCAGGGCGGCGGCGCGCCGCGCCCGGGCAACAACCCGTTCGCGAACAGCCAGGGCATGCCGCGCCCGCAGGGCGGTCCCCGTCCGGGTGCGCCCGGTGCCGGTGGCCCGCGCCCCGGTGCGCCCGGCCCCGGCGGCCCGCGCCCCGGTGGTCCCCGCCCGAACCCCGGCATGATGCCGGCGCGCCCGACGGTCGGCCGTCCGGGTGCTCCGGCGGGTCGTCCCGGTGCTCCCGGCCGCGGTGGTCCCGGTGGCGGGCGCGGCGGCTTCGCCGGCCGTCCCGGTGGTCCGGGCGGCGCCGGTGCCGGTGCCGGTGGCGGCGGCTTCGCCGGCCGTCCCGGTGGTCCCGGTCGCGGTGGTCGCGGCGGCACGCAGGGCGCGTTCGGCCGCGCCGGTGGCCGTCCGGTCCGCGGCCGCAAGTCCAAGCGCGCCAAGCGCCAGGAGTACGAGGCGATGCAGGCCCCCTCGGTGGGGGGCGTGCAGGTCCCGCGCGGCGACGGCTCCACGGTCGTCCGCATCCGTCGCGGCGCCTCGCTGACCGACTTCGCCGAGCGCATCGACGCGAACCCCGCGTCGCTGGTCACGGTGCTGTTCCACCTCGGTGAGATGGCCACCGCGACGCAGTCGCTGGACGAGGACACCTTCCAGCTGCTGGGCAACGAGCTGGGCTACGTCGTCGAGGTCGTCTCCCCGGAGGACGAGGAGCGCGAGCTGCTCGCCGGCTTCTCCATCGACCTGGACGCCGAGCTCGAGGCCGAGGGCGACGAGGAGCTCGAGGCGCGCCCGCCGGTCGTCACCGTCATGGGTCACGTCGACCACGGCAAGACGAAGCTGCTGGACGCCATCCGCTCCACCGACGTGGTCGCGAAGGAGGCCGGCGGCATCACCCAGACCATCGGCGCCTACCAGATCACCAAGGAGCACGAGGGCGTCGAGCGGGCCATCACCTTCATCGACACCCCCGGTCACGAGGCCTTCACGGCCATGCGCGCCCGGGGTGCGAAGGTGACGGACATCGCGATCCTCGTGGTCGCGGCCGACGACGGCGTGATGCCCCAGACCATCGAGGCGCTCAACCACGCCCAGGCGGCGGACGTGCCGATCGTGGTGGCGGTCAACAAGGTCGACAAGGAGGGCGCGAACCCGGCGAAGGTCCGGCAGCAGCTCACCGAGTACAACCTGGTGGCCGAGGAGTACGGCGGCGACACGATGTTCGTCGACGTCTCCGCCAAGCAGGGCGCCGGCCTGGACGACCTCCTCGAGGCCGTCCTGCTCACCGCGGACGCGGCGCTGGACCTGCGGGCGAACCCCCACAAGGACGCCCGCGGCGTGGCGATCGAGGCCAACCTCGACAAGGGCCGCGGCCCCGTCGCCACGGTCCTGGTGCAGTCCGGCACCCTGCACGTCGGCGACGCGATCGTCGCGGGCACCGGCTACGGCCGCGTCCGCGCGATGCTCGACGAGCACGGCAACCAGCTCTCGGAGGCGACCCCGTCGCGTCCGGTGCAGGTGCTGGGCCTGACGTCCGTGCCGGGCGCCGGGGACACGTTCCTCGTGGCTCCGGACGACCGCACCGCCCGCCAGATCGCGGAGAAGCGCGACGCGGCCGAGCGCAGCGCCATGCTGGCCAAGTCGCGCAAGCGCATCAGCCTGGAGGACTTCACCAAGGCGCTCGAGCAGGGCAAGGTCGAGACCCTCAACCTGATCCTCAAGGGTGACGGTGCGGGCTCGGTCGAGGCCCTCGAGGACGCCCTGCTGAAGATCGACGTGGGTGAGGAGGTCCAGCTGCGCGTGATCGACCGCGGCGTCGGCGCGATCACGAAGAACAACGTGAACCTCGCCGTGGCCTCGAACGCGATCATCCTGGGCTTCAGCGTGCGCCCCGAGAGCCAGACGCGGGAGTACGCCGAGCGCGAGGGCGTCGACATCCGGTACTACTCGGTCATCTACCAGGCGATCGAGGACGTCGAGAACGCCCTCAAGGGCATGCTCAAGCCGGAGTTCGAGGAGGTCCAGCTCGGGACCGCCGAGATCCGTGAGATCTTCCGGTCCTCGAAGTTCGGCAACATCGCCGGCTGCCTGGTCCGGTCGGGCCTCATCCGGCGCAACACCAAGGCGCGCGTGCTGCGCAACGGTGTCGTGCACGGCGACAACCTCACCATCGAGTCGCTGCGGCGGTTCAAGGACGACGCGACCGAGGTCCGCGAGGGCTTCGAGTGCGGCATCGGCCTGGGCTCGTACAACGACCTCCAGATCGACGACGTCATCGAGACGTTCGAGATGCGGGAGAAGCCGCGCGGCTGAGGCCGTGAGCGACGGCCGGGGCGGGACCTCCCTCCCGCCCCGGCCTTTCCCGTCCGCAGCCGCGGGCGGGACGTCGAGCAGCCGCGGGGGAGGCCGCACCCCGACGTGTTCACAGGCACCCTGACGTTCGACCTCCTCCTCGGCGACGTGCACTCCCTCAAGGGCAAGCGCAGCGTCGTGCGGCCGCTGGTGGCCGAGCTGCGCCGTTCCCTCGACGTGGCCGCCGCCGAGACCGGGTCCCTCGACCTGCACCGGCGCGCCGAGGTGGCCGTGGCCGTCGTCGCCCCCGACGCGGCCCGCTGCAGCGACGTGCTGGACCGCTGCGAGCGCCTCGTCGCGGCGCACCCCGAGTTCCAGATCCTCTCCACCCGGCGGCAGTTCCTGTCGTCGGACGACTGAGCACCTCCAGGAGGGAAGTCCCGTGGCGGACCCCACCCGCGCCCGCAAGCTCGCCGACCGCATCAAGGTCGTCGTGGCCGAGGCGCTCGAGAAGCGCGTGAAGGACCCCCGGCTGGGGTTCGTCACCATCACCGACGCGCGCGTCACCAACGACCTGCAGCACGCGACGCTGTACTACACGGTGCTCGGCAGCGACGAGGAGCGCGCCGGCACCGCGGCCGCCCTGAAGAGCGCCACCGGCGTGCTGCGCTCGGAGGTCGGCAAGCGCACCGGCGTGCGGTTGACCCCGACGCTGACGTTCACCGCCGACGAGGTGCCCGAGACGGCGACCCAGATCGAGGAGCTGCTGCGCGCCGCCGCCGAGCAGGACGCGCGCGTGGCGGCGCTGGCCGCCTCCGCGCAGCCGGCGGGCGAGGCGGACCCGTACAAGAAGCCCGTCGACCACGACCTCGACGGGGACGACGACGACGCGGACGACGCGGACGACGACGAGGTCGTGGTCGACGACCTCGACGACCTCGACGACCTCGACGACCTCGACGACCTCGACGACCTCGACGACGGCGACGCGGTCGCCGACGAGCCGCGCCGGGACCGTCCCGTCGCCTGAGCACCCCCGCCGGCACCCACCCGCACCCGCACCGCCCGCGCGGCGCGCGGACCCCTACGGTGGGCCGGTCCCCGCGGCGCCGGGTCGCGGGGCGGTGGACGGGGGAGCGGGGATGGCGACGCAGGACGCGCGGCGGCCGGAGGTCGGCGACGGGATCCTCGTCGTGGACAAGCCGGCGGGCTGGACCAGCCACGACGTCGTGGCCCGCTGCCGGCGCCTGCTGGGCACCCGCCGCGTCGGGCACGCCGGCACGCTGGACCCCGCCGCCACGGGCGTGCTCGTCCTGGGCGCCAACCGCGGCACGCGGTTCCTGACGCACCTGGTGGCCCACGACAAGGCGTACACCGCCACCGTGCGCCTGGGGCTGGCCACGAGCACCGACGACGCCGAGGGCGAGCCGCTGGGCGAGCCCGCCGACGCCACGGGCCTGGACGGCGACGCGGTCGCCGCGGCCGTGGCGGCGCTGACGGGCGAGGTGCAGCAGGTGCCCAGCTCCGTCAGCGCCATCAAGGTCGACGGCAGGCGCTCCTACGCGCGGGCGCGCGCCGGGGATGCCGTGGAGCTGCCGGCGCGCCCGGTGACCGTCTCCCGCTTCGCGGTGCTGCAGCGCCGCGAGCACGGCCCGTTCGTGGACCTGGACGTGGAGGTGGAGGTCTCCAGCGGCACGTACGTGCGCGCGCTGGCCCGCGACCTCGGCGCCGCCCTGGGCGTGGGCGGGCACCTGAGCGCGCTGCGGCGCACGCGCTCCGGGCCCTTCACGCTCGCCGAGGCCCGCACCCTGGAGCAGGTCGAGCAGCAGCCCTCGGTGACGCCGCTGGCGCAGGTGGCGCGCCGGCTGTTCCCGGTGCGCGACCTCGACGACGCCGAGGCGGCCGCGGTGCGCCACGGCGGGTTCATCGCCGCCTCCGGAGCCCCCGGGGTGGTGGCCGCGTTCGCGCCGGGCGGGGCGCTGGTGGCGCTGCTGGAGGACACCTCCCGCGGGGCCAAGCCCGCCCTGGGGCTGGCCGCCGCCGGCTGAGGCGCCCGGGGCGGCCCCGGCCGGCCGGAGGACCGGCCGCAGGGCTCAGCCGCCCGCGACGCGCACCGCGTGCTCCTCGGCGAGCAGGCCGAACAGCAGCAGGTCCGCCCAGCCGTCCCCGTCCGGCTCGGCGCGCACCAGGCGCCCCTCCGGGCGCATGCCGAGCCGGACGGCCAGCCGCGCCGACGCCGCGTTGCCCGCGTGCACCCGCGCGCCCGCGCGGTGCAGGCCCAGCTCGCCGAACGCCAGGCCCAGCAGGGCCCGGCACGCCTCGGTGGCGTACCCGCGGCCGGTGGCGTCCGGGTGCAGCACCCAGCCCACCTCGCCCTCGGCGGTGCGCTCGTCGCGCAGGAACAGCACCACGTCGCCCACCAGCCGCCCGGCGCGGTCCTCCACGCCCAGCGTCAGGCTCTGCCCCTCGCCGGTCAGCTCCGTGCGCGCGAAGGGACCGGTGAGGCGGGCGCGCAGCGCCTGCTCGTCCATCGGCGCGAACGGCAGGTAGCGGCACACGTCGGCGCGCCCGCGGTAGGCGAGCAGGGCCTCCAGGTCGCCCCCCGACAGCGGCCGCAGCCGCAGCCGGGGGGTGAGCACGGGGTAGCTGGGGCGCAGCTGCACCGCGGCCTCAGAAGAGCGTGTAGCCGCCGTCGGTGACGACGACGGAACCGGTGGAGAAGCTGGCCGCGTCCGAGGCCAGGTAGACGACGCTGGCGGCGATCTCCTCAGGGGTGGCGTACCGCTCCATGGGCGCGTCCTCGATCCACATGCGCCGGAACCGCGGCTCGTCCACCGGCGCCATCTCCGTCTTGACGTAGCCCGGCGCCAGGGCGTTGACGCGGATGCCCAGCGGCGCCCACTCCGCGGCCAGCGACTTCGTCAGCTGGTGCACCGCCGCCTTGGAGGCGTTGTAGACCGGCTGCATCTGCGGGCGGTTGACGATGGAGGCGCTGATGGAGCCGATGTTGACGATGCTGCCGCCGCCGTGCTCGGCCATCCAGCGGGCGCCGACCTGGCTGGGCAGCCACACGCCCTTGAGGTTGGTGGTGATGACGTCGTCGTACTCCTCGTCGGTCACCTCCAGCGCGGGGCGGTGCACGCACGTGCCGGCGTTGTTGACCAGCACGTGCAGCCCGCCCAGCTCGGCGGTGGTGCGCGCGACGGCCGCCTCGACCTCGGCGCGGTCGGTGACGTCCAGCCGCAGGCCCAGCGAGCGCCGCCCCGTCGAGGCGGCGATCTCCTGCGCCGCGGCGACCGAGCGGGCCTCGTCGCGGGCGCCGACGACGACGTCGGCCCCCGCCTCGGCCAGCGCCTGGGCGAAGGCCCGGCCCAGGCCGCGGTAGCCGCCGGTGACGAGGGCGACCTTGCCCTCCAGGGAGAACCTGTCCAGCACGGTGCTCACGCGAGCGCTCCTTCGGGGGTGGTGGGGTTGACGACGACGACGGCCTTCATGCTCAGCGGGTCGGAGTCGGCGTTGAGCGCGTCCTCCACCTGCTCCAGGGGGTACCGGGCGGTGACCATGTCGTCCAGGTGCACCGCGCCGGAGGTGAACAGCTCGATGCCGCGCGGCCAGGTGTCCACGTACCGGAACACGCCGGTGACGGTGATCTCCCGGCTGGCGATCAGCGTGACCGGCAGGGGCATCTCCTCGGCGCCCAGGCCCACGAGCACCGCCGCGCCGCCCGGGCGCAGCGCCGCGATGCCCGAGCGCACCGCGGGCGTGGCGCCCGAGCAGTCCACGAACGCGTCGGCGCCCAGCGCGGCGATCTCGTCGGCGTCGTCGACGGGGTGCAGGGTGCGGGTGGCGCCGAAGGAGGCGATGCGCTCGCGGCGGGAGTCCACGAAGTCGGTGACGACGACGTCGGCGGCCCCGCGCGCCCGCACGGCCTGCGCGACCATCGCGCCGATGGGCCCGGCGCCGGCGACGAGCACGCGGTCGCCGGGGGTGGTGCCCGCCTTGTGCGCGGCCCACAGCCCCACCGAGAACGGCTCCAGCAGCGCGGCCGCGTCGTCGGACATCACGTCCGGCACGGGGTAGGCCATGTCGGCCGGGGCGGTGACGTAGTCGCAGAACGTGCCGTCCACCGGCGGGGTGGCGTAGAAGCGCATGTTCGGGCACAGGTTCATCCGCCCGGACTTGCACGCCCGGCAGTGCCGGCAGGGCACCTGCGGGTCGATCGCGACGCGCTCGCCCACGCGCTCCTGCGGCACGTCGCGGCCCGCGGCCACGACCTGCCCGGAGACCTCGTGCCCGAGCACGAGGGGCTGCTCGACGACGAAGTCGCCGATGCGCCCCTCCTTGTAGTAGTGCACGTCGGAGCCGCACACGCCCACCGACGCCACGCGGACGAGGACCTCGTCGGCGGCGGGGGTGGGCACCGGGCGCTCCTGCAGCTCGACGACGCCCTGCTCGACCAGGACGCTGGCGCGCATGGTCGCCGGGACGGTGGTGGTGCTCATGGTGGGTCCTCTCCGTGGTGCGGACGGGTGCCGCGAGTCTCGCGGGTGGCTCAGCGGATCGTGTAGCCGCCGTCGACCACCAGGTCGTGGCCGGTGACCATGGCGGCGCCGGGCCCGGCGAGGTAGACCACCGCGGCGGCCACGTCGCCCGGCTCGGCGAACCGGCCGACGGGGATCTGCGCGCGCAGCGCGTCCCCGGCCGGGTTGTCCCAGTTCGGGCGGCTCAGCGGGGTGAGCACGACCGTGGGGGAGACGGTGTTGACCGTGATGCCCAGCGGTCCCCACTCCAGGGCCAGGGTGCGCGTCATCCCCAGCAGCCCGGCCTTGGAGGCGGCGTAGGCGGCGTGGCCGGGCAGCGCCACGCTGGCCGCCTGGGAGGCGATGCCGACGATGCGCCCGCCGCCCGCGCGCGCCAGGTGCGGCGCGGCGGCGCGGCTGACGAGGAAGCTGCCGGTGAGGTTGACCCGCAGCGTGCGCTCCCACCCGGCCAGGTCCAGCTCCAGGGCGGGGGCGATGGCCGCGGTGCCGGCGCAGTTGACCACGACGTCGAGGCGGCCGGCGCGCTCGGCCACCTCCCGAACCGCGGCCTCCACGCCCGCGGCGTCGGTGACGTCGCAGTCCAGCAGCAGGCGCTCGCCGGCCGGCGGGTGCGCCGGCGCGGCCCGCTCCAGCGCGTCCTCCTGGTCCAGCACCGCGGTGCGGGCCCCGGCGGCCTCCAGGGCTTCGACGACCGCGGCGCCGATGCCGCCGGCCCCGCCGGTGACGAGGGCGACCGCGCCGCGCAGCGGCCGCCGCCCGCCGGCGGGGCCGGCGGCATCCGCGGGGCCCGCGAGCGGGGAGGTCACTGGCCGGGGATCCCCTCGTCGGCGATCTCCCCGGTCCTCAGGTTCTCCTCCGTCATCGCCGGCAGGTCCGCGAGGAACTGCTCGCGGCCGGTGACGACGTGCTCGATGGCGACGTCCACGTTCTCCTGCGTGATGCGCGGCATCTTGTAGACCGGTTCGGCCTCCACGTCCTCGCCGCGGGCGATCTTGGCGGCCACGGCCAGGCCTGCGGACAGCTCCACCGTGCCGTTCTGCAGCATCGTGCCGATGAACTCCCCGCTCTTGACGGCGTTGAGGCCGTCCTCGATGCCGTCGATGCCGACGATCGGCACGGACGCTCCGGCCTCCTTCATCGCCTGCAGCGCGCCGAGGCCCATGTCGTCGTTCTCGGAGACGACGCCCTTGATCTGGTCGCCGAAGGCGGAGATCCAGTTCTTGACCTTGTTGACCGCCTCGTCGCGCTTCCAGTTCGCGGTGTCCTGGGCGAGGATCGTGATGCCCGGGTAGTTCGCCAGCGTCTGCTGGATGCCCTTGGTGCGGTTCAGCTCCCCGGACTGCCCCAGCGGGCCCTGCAGCACGACGATGCCGCCCTGCCCGCCGAGGGCGTCGGCCATCATCTGCATCTCCTCGGCGCCGGCCGCCACGTCGTCGGGCTGGACGTTGCCGGCGATGTCGGTGGAGTTCAGCTCGGCGTTGACGGCGATGAGCGGGATGCCCGCGGCCTTGGCCGCGGCCACCTGCGGCTGCAGGGAGTCTGCCTGCACGGGCACGACGATGATGGCGTCGACGCCGCCGTTGACGTACTGGTCGACCTGGCTGGCCTGGGTGTTGACGTCGAGGTTGGCGGCGTTCCACAGCAGCTCGATGCCGTTGGCCTCGGCGTAGGCGTCCATGCCCTCCTTGCCGGCGGTGATGAACGAGCTCATGTCGTAGACGCTGACGCCGATGCGCAGCTGCTGCGCACCGCCGTCGTCACCGCCGCCGCCGGCGGTGGGGTCGCCGGCGCCGCAGGCCTGCAGGGCCAGCGCGAGGGTGCTGACGCCGAAACCGCCGAGCAGGGTGCGCCGGGTGAGGGGGG
>NZ_JAAALM010000128.1 GCF_009906395.1 Kineococcus indalonis | reverse complement strand
CGTTCATCTGGTCCGCGTCGCCGCCGACGCGCCCGTCGGCGCGGTCCAGGCCGGCGATCTGGGCCATGTCCGCGGTGGACAGCTCGAAGTCGAAGACGTCGATGTTCTCGCGGATGCGCTCGGGGGTCACCGACTTCGGGATGACCAGGTTGCCCAGCTGCACGTGCCAGCGCAGCACCACCTGGGCGGGGGTCTTGCCGTGGGCCTGCGCCAGCGCGGTGATGGCCGGGTCGTCGATGACGCCCTTGCCGGAGGACAGCGGGCTGTACGCCTCGGTGACGATCTGGTGCTGGGCGTCGACGGCGCGCAGCTCGGCCTGCTGGAAGAAGGGGTGCAGCTCGACCTGGTTGACGGCCGGGACGACGCTCGTCTCGCCCATCAGGTTCGCCAGGTGGTGCGGCTGGAAGTTGGAGACGCCGATCGCGCGGGCGCGCCCGTCGGCGTAGATCTTCTCGAACGCCCTGTAGGTGTCCACGTAGGCGCCGGCGGCCGGCACCGGCCAGTGGATGAGGTACAGGTCGACCGCGTCCAGGCCCAGCTCGGCCAGGCTGGCGTCGAAGGCGCGCAGCGTGGAGTCGTAGCCCTGCTCGGCGTTCCACAGCTTGGTGGTGACGAACAGCTCCTCGCGGGCGATGCCGGAGGCCGCGATCGCGCGGCCCACGCCCGCCTCGTTGCCGTAGATGGCGGCGGTGTCGATGTGGCGGTACCCCGCCTCCAGCGCGGTCTCGACGGCCGGGACGACCTCGTCGTCGCCGACCTGCCACACGCCGAAGCCGAGCTGCGGGACGGTCACGCCGTTGTTGAAGGTGAGCTGGGGGACGCTGGCTGCCATGCGGTCAGCCTAGGCGCCGGCGCGTGAGAGCGCGCTCACAGGGGCTGCTCGGTCAGGGAGCCCGAGGGGTCCACGGCCGTCCACGCCCGGCGCACCACCGGCTCGCAGCCCTCGCCGTTCACCGCCCACTGACGCGGTGCCACCCGCGCGTGCGCGTCGACCACCACCACCCCGGCCGCGTCGTGGACCTCCAGGTCGACGCCCACCGGCTGGCCGCCCAGCCCGTCGTGCTGGACGAACACCTGCGCCGCCTCCCCCTCCGTCAGCGCCCGTCGCGAGCAGACCCCGTCCACGCAGGCGGTGACCTCCCACGGCCGCGGGTTCGTCGCGGGCAGCAGGCTCAGGTCGAAGGAGACGCCCGGGTCCGCGCCCTGGCCGGGGCACGCGCGCCCCGAGCACGAGCCCCCCGCCGCGGCGGCCAGGAGCGCGGCGGCCAGCGCGAGCGCTGCGCGTCGGTGCACGCGCCCATCATCGCCCGCGGGCGCCCGCCGCGCGCACCCCCCGCCAGCGCCGGGCCTCAGCCGCGGGAGCGGTCGGCCAGGAACTCCGCGATGCGCCCCACGGCCACCTCCAGGTCCTCCACGCGCGGCAGCGTGACGATGCGGAAGTGGTCCGGCTTGGGCCAGTTGAAACCGGTGCCCTGCACCACGAACACGTGCTGCTGCTCCAGCAGGTCCAGGATGAGCTGGTAGTCGTCGTCGACCCGGTGCACCTCCGGGTCCAGGCGCGGGAAGCAGTACAGCGCCCCGCGCGGGCGCACGCAGCTCACCCCGGGGATCTCGTTGAGCAGCTCCCACGTGCGCCGGGCCTGCTCGGCCAGCCGCCCGCCGGGCAGCACCAGGTCGTTGATGGACTGGTGCCCGCCCAGGGCGGCCTGCACGGCGTGCTGGGCGGGCACGTTCGCGCACAGGCGCATGTTCGCCAGCAGGTCCAGGCCCTCGATGTAGCCGCGGGCGTGCCCGGTCGGCCCGGAGACGACCATCCAGCCGGAGCGGAAACCGGCGACCCGGTACGCCTTGGAGAGCCCGTTGAACGTCAGGCACATCAGGTCCGGCGCCAGCGCCGCCGTGGAGACGTGCGTGGCGCCGTCGTAGAGGACCTTCTCGTAGATCTCGTCGGACAGCACGAGCAGGCCGTGCTCGCGCGCCACGCCCAGCAGCTCCTGCAGCACCTCGGTGCCGTACACCGCGCCCGTGGGGTTGTTGGGGTTGATGACCACCACGGCCTTGGTGCGCGGGGACACCTTCGAGCGCAGGTGCTCCACGTCCGGCATCCAGTCCGCGGACTCGTCGCACAGGTAGTGCACCGCGCGCCCGCCGGCCAGGCTGACCGCCGCCGTCCACAGCGGGTAGTCCGGCGCGGGCACCAGGACCTCGTCGCCCTCGTCCAGCAGGGCCTGCATCGCCATGACGATGAGCTCGCTGACGCCGTTGCCCATGTAGACGCCGTCGACGTCGACGCCGGTGATCCCCTTGGACTCCGCGTGCTGCACCACCGCCCGGCGCGCGGACAGCAGGCCCTTGCTGTCGCTGTAGCCCTGCGCCACCGGCAGGTTGGCGATGATGTCCTCCAGCAGCTCCGGCGGCGCCTCGAACCCGAACGGGGCGGGGTTGCCGATGTTGAGCTTCAGGACCCGGTGCCCGGCCTGCTCCAGCTCCTGGGCCCGCGTCAGCGCGGGTCCGCGCACGTCGTAGAGGACGTCGGCGAGCTTCGAGGACTGACCCAGGTGCACCACGCGACCATCCTGCCACCGGCCCCGGCGCGCCCCCGCGGCGAACCGCCGCGGGGGCGCGTGGGGGAGCGGTGGGGGTCCCGTGCGCGTCAGCGCTCGCGCACCACGGCGCTGGCGCCCGGCTCCAGCTCCAGCAGGCCGTCGACCTCCTCGCCGGCCACCTCGTCGAAGCCGCTGACGCGCACCGTGGCGGGCTCCTCACCGTGGTTGAGGGCGAACAGGAAGGAGGTGCCGTCGGCGCGGCGGCGGCGCTGCACGTCCACCGGGCCGGAGGCGGGCGCCACCGGCTGCACGCCGCCGGCCGCGCACACCTCGCCCAGCAGCCGCGAGAGCGCCTCGTCGTCCAGCAGGGTGCCCAGGTACCAGGCGGCGCCCCCGCCGGGCAGCTCGCGCCGGGTCAGCGCCGCGCACCCGGCGACCGCGCCGTCGGCGTGGCGGGCCAGCACCTCCACGTCCTCGGCCACGGTCGTCAGCTCCGACCACACGTCGCCCACCGAGCCGTCGTCCAGCTCGCTCGCCACGCCCTCCAGCAGCGGGTGGAACTCCTCCACCCGCACGCCCAGCAGGTCGCGGAAGGCCCCGGGGTAGCCGCCCAGGCGCACCCGGGCCCGCTCGTCGACGACGCCGGAGAAGTACGTCACCAGCACCTGCGCGCCGCCCTCGGCCGCCGCCCGCACAGCCGCGGCGGTGGCGTCGTCGCACAGGTACAGGGTGGGCACCACCACGACGCGGTAGCGCGAGAGCACCTGCGCCAGGTCCTGCGGGTGCGCGCCCACCGGCACCACGTCCACGCCCACCTGCGCCGCGCGCAGCAGCCGGTGCACCGCGCGGGCGGCGTCCACGGGACCCACCCGCTCGGAGGGCAGGGTGGGCGCCTCCATCGCCCAGGCGCTGACCCAGTCCACCAGCAGCGCCACGTCGGCCTCCACGGCCGCCCCGCGCACGTCGCCCAGCCGCCCCAGCAGCGCGCCCAGCTCCACGACCTCGCGGAAGCGCTCGGAGTCCTCCCCGGCGTGCGGCACCATCGCCGAGTGCCACTGCTCGGCGCCGCCGGCGGAGGCCCGCCACTGGAAGAAGCACACCCCGTCCGCGCCGCGCGCCACGTGCGCCAGGGAGTCCTGCAGCATCCCGCCGGGGGCCTTGGCGGGGTTGACCGGCTGCCAGTTCACCGCGCTGGTGGAGTGCTCCATGAGCAGCCACGGCCCGCGCGCGGCCCCGCGGGTCAGGTCCGCGGAGAAGGCCAGCTCCGCGCGCGGGTCGGCCACCGCGGTGGGGCCGGTGTGCAGCAGGTAGTGGTCGTTGGAGACCACGTCCTGCTCCAGCGCCCAGCGGCCGTAGTCCATCGCGCCCAGGCCGGCGGAGACCATGAAGTTCGTGGTCACCGGCACGTCCGGGGTCAGCCGGCGCAGCACCTCCTTCTCCGCCAGGTGCTGGCCCAGCAGCTCGTCGGAGCTGAAGCGGGCGAAGTCCAGGGCCTGGGCGGGGTTGGGGAAGGTGCTCAGGTGCCCGGGGGCCTGCACCTGCTCGAAGGAGGTGTAGTGCTGGCTCCAGAAGGCGGTCGCCCACGCCTCGTTCAGGGCGTCCACGCCGCCGTGGCGCTGCTGCAGCCAGCGGCGGAAGGCCGCGGCGCTGACGTCGCAGCAGCAGCGCGCGTTGTGGCAGCCCAGCTCGTTGCTCACGTGCCACATGCGCAGCGCCGGGTGCTGCCCGAAGCGGCCCGCCAGCTCCTCCACCAGGCGCAGGGAGCGCTCGCGGTACACCGGCGAGGAGGGGCACCAGCTCTGCCGGGAGCCGAAGACCACCCGGCGGCCCTCGGCGTCCACCGGCAGCACCTCCGGCCAGCGCTGCGAGAGCCACGCCGGCGGCGAGGCCGTGGCGGTGGCCAGGTCCACGCCGACCCCGCCGGCGTGCAGGTCGTCCAGGACCTCCTCCAGCCAGCCGGTCTCGAAGCGGTCCGGTTCGGGCTCCAGCAGGCCCCACGCGAAGATCCCCACCGACACCAGCGTCACGCCGGCCTCGCGCATCAGGCGCACGTCCTCGCCGCGCACCTGCCGCGGCCACTGCTCGGGGTTGTAGTCGGCCCCGAAGGCCAGGCCCGGTCCCGTGATCCACTCTCGCACGGGCGCAGCCTGCGGGCTCGCCCCCCGGCCGGTCAACCGCCGCGCGGCTGGCAGGATGGGGGCATGGAGCAGTCACCAGCGCAGGGGACGGGGGCGCGCCCGCGCCTGCTGTCGGGGATGCAGCCGACCTCCGGCTCGCTGCACCTGGGCAACTACCTCGGCGCGCTGAAGCAGTGGGTGGCCCTGCAGGACTCCCACGAGGCGCTGTACTGCGTCGTCGACCTGCACGCCCTGACCGTCGGCCCGGACCCGGCCGCGCTGCGCGAGCGCACCCGCGTCACCGCCGCGCAGTACGTCGCCGCGGGCGTGGACCCCGAGCGCTCGGCGCTGTTCGTGCAGAGCCACGTGCCCGCCCACGCGGAGCTGGCCTGGGTGCTGTCCTGCCTGACCGGCTTCGGCGAGGCCAGCCGCATGACCCAGTTCAAGGACAAGTCCGCCAAGCAGGGCGCGGAGGGCACCACCGTCGGGCTCTTCACCTACCCGGTGCTCATGGCCGCCGACATCCTGCTGTACCAGGCCGCCGAGGTCCCCGTCGGCGAGGACCAGCGCCAGCACCTGGAGCTGACCCGCGACCTCGCCCAGCGCTTCAACAGCCGCTACGGCGAGACCTTCACCGTGCCCGAGCCGTACATCCTCCAGGAGACGGCCAAGATCTACGACCTGCAGGACCCCGGGGCGAAGATGAGCAAGTCCTCCTCCTCGCCCGGCGGCATCGTCGACGTCATGGACGACCCGAAGGTGACCGCCAAGAAGATCCGCTCGGCCGTCACCGACACCGGCCGCGAGGTGCGCTTCGACCCGGCCGCCAAGCCCGGGGTGTCCAACCTGCTCTCGATCCACTCCGCGCTGTCGGGGCGCAGCACCGCCCAGCTGGAGGCCGACTTCGCCGGCCGCGGCTACGGCGACCTGAAGAAGGAGCTCGCCGAGGTCGTCGCCGACGCGCTGGCGCCCGTGCGCGCCCGCGCGCAGGAGCTCGTGGCCGACCCCGGGGCGCTGGACGAGGTCCTGGCCCGCGGCGCCGAGCGCGCCAACGCGATCGCCGAGGAGACCCTCGCCCGCGTCTACGAGCGGGTGGGGCTCGTGGGCCGGAGGCGGTGAGCGCCGTCGGCGGGGGGGCGCGGGCGCTGGGCCGCTCGCGCACCCCGGCGCGCGCCGGCACCCGCACCATCGGCGTGTCGATCCCCGTCCCGGACCCGCACGCCGCGGAGCTGACGGCCTGGCGCGCGGACTTCGGCGACCCCCTGGCGCACGCGGTGCCCCCGCACATCACGCTGCTGCCGCCCAGCGAGCTGCACGTCGGCGCCCTGGAGGAGGTGCGCGCCCACCTGCGCCGCACCGCCGCGCTGCACGCCCCCTTCGTGGTGCACCTGCGCGGCACCGCCACCTTCCGTCCGGTCTCGCCGGTGGTGTTCGTGCAGCTCTCCCGCGGCATCTCCGAGTGCGAGCTGCTGCAGAGCCAGGTGCGCCGCGGGCCGCTGGCCCGCGAGCTGTCCTTCCCGTTCCACCCGCACGTCACCGTCGCCCACGACGTGCCCGAGGACGCCCTGGACCGCGCCGAGCTCGTGTTGCGCGACTGGGAGGCGACCTTCACCGTGAAGGGGTTCAGCCTCTACGAGCACGGTGCCGACGGCGTCTGGCGGCCACGGGAGGACTTCGGCTTCACCGCACCGTAGAGGAGTCGCGGCACCGTGGGCGTCGTCCAGCAGGTCCAGGCGCTCCTGGCGCGCTTCGGCGCCACCCACCCGGGGCGGGCCTACCAGCGCTACGGCGCCGCGCGCGGCAACGTCCTGGCCGGCGGCATCGCCTACTTCGCGTTCTTCTCGATCTTCCCCGCGCTGGCGGTGGGGCTGACCGTCCTCGGCTTCACGATGCGCGGGGTGCCCGAGGTGCGCGACGGCGTGGTGGACGCCCTCGTCGAGGGCGCCGACGACTACCTGCCGGGCCTGGTGCACGCGGGCACGAAGCCGGAGGGCCTGGAGGCCAGCGGCATCTGGATCGGCGACTACCTCACCGGCACCACGCTCACCGTCAGCCTCCTGGTGTCCCTGGGCACGCTGCTGTTCACCGGCCTGGGCTGGATCGACGGGATGCGCCAGGGCATCCGGGCCGTGTTCGGCGAGGACGCCGGCGGCGGCAACCCCGCGCTGCTGAAGCTGCGCGACCTGTCGGTGCTCGTCGTCATCGGCCTGGGCGTGGCGCTCAGCGTCGGCTCGGTCGTGGCCACCAACGGCCTGGGGGAGTGGCTGCTGGGCCTGGCCGGGGTGCGGGACACCACCGCCGGCGGCTGGCTGCTCACCGCCGCCGGCTTCGTCGTCGCCTTCTGCATCGACACCTGCACGTTCCTGGCGGTCTTCCGCGTGCTGCCCGGCGCCGACGTCCCGCTGCGCCACCTGCTCTCCGGCGCCGTGCTCGGCGGGGTCGGCATCGGGCTGCTCAAGCAGTTCGGCACCGGTTTCGCCCGCAACAGCGCCCAGGGCAACGCCTTCCTCGGCGCGGCCGCCAGCATCGTGGTGCTGCTGGTGCTGATGAACCTCATCGGGCGCCTGGTGCTGCTGGCCGCCGCCTGGGCGGCCACCGTCGCCGAGGACGCCGGCACCCTGGCCGAGCGCACGATCGCCAACTACACGGTGCCGCTGGGCCCGCTGCCGGCGGACCACCCCGCCGAGGAGGCGCACCGCTCGCGCACGGCGAAGGTGGGCTCGGCCGTCGCCTGGGGCACCCTGGCCGCCGGGGCCGTGGTCGCCGCCCGCCGCGCCGCCCGCTCGGTCCTGCACCGCTGACCCCCGCGACCGCGCGGCAGTGCGAAGATGCCTCCCGTGGTCCTCTCCCGACGCACCAGCGCGTTCCTCGTGGCCTTCGGGGTGTGGAGCTGGTTCATCTGGCCGAACTTCCTGAGGAACGTCTGGGGCGACCCGCGCTCCTTCGAGGGCGGCCCGCAGCCGTTCCTCCTCGTCCACCTCGTGCTCGTCGTCGTCAGCCTCGTGCTGGGCACGGCGATCGCGGTCGTCGGCGTCCGCGGCCTGCGCGGGGCGCGCCGCACCCGCTGACCCGTGCCCAGCCTCAGCGCGCCCACCCTGGAGTCCGTCGCGGCCCGCGCCGGGGTCTCCCGCGCCACCGCCGGACGCGTCCTGGCCGGGTACGGCCGCGTCAGCCCCGGCGCCCGCGAGGCCGTCCTGCGCGCCGCCTCCGAGCTGTCCTACGTGCCCAACCAGGCGGCCCGCTCCCTGGTGACCCGGCGCAGCGGCTCCGTGGCCCTGGTCGTCGTCGAGCCCGTCGAGCGCTTCTTCTCCGACTCGTACTTCCCGCTCGTGCTCAGCGGCGCGCAGGCCCAGCTCGCGGAGCGCGAGGTGCAGCTGGTGCTGGTGGTGCTCTCCACCGAGCGCGAGCGCCAGCGCTTCGAGCGCTACGCCCGCAGCGGCCACGTCGACGGCGCCATCCTCGTCTCGGTGCACGGCCCGGACCCGCTGCCGCAGCACCTGCTGGACGCCGGCATCCCCGTGGTGATGTCCGGGCGCCCCTTCGAGGACGGCTCGAGCGTGCCGTACGTGTCCGCCGACAACACCGGCGGCGCGCGCACCGCCACCCGCCACCTCATCGAGCGCGGCTGCCGCAGGGTCGTCACGGTCACCGGCCCCATGGACATGCGGGTGGGCCAGGACCGCCTGGAGGGCTTCCGCGAGGAGCTGCGCGCGCACCGGCGCCGCTTCACGCCGCGGCTGGCCGTGTCGGGCGACTTCACCGTCGCCGGCGGCCGCGCGGCCACCGAGGAGCTGCTGGCGCGCCACCCGGACCTCGACGGGGTGTTCGCCGCCAACGACCTCATGGCCGCCGGCGCGCTGCAGGCGCTGGCCGCCGCGGGCGTCGCGGTGCCCGAGCGGGTGCGCGTCGTCGGCTTCGACGACGCCCCGCTGGCCGGGGCGGCGACGCCGCCGCTGACCACGGTGCGCCAGCCGGTCGTGGCGATGGGGCGCGAGCTGGCGCGGATGCTGCTCGCCGTCGTGGACGGCGGGCAGCCGCCGGCACCGGTCGTGGTGCCCACCGAACTGGTGGAGCGCGCCACCTCCTGAGGCGCCACCTCCTGAGGCGCCTCAGGAG
>NZ_JAAALM010000127.1 GCF_009906395.1 Kineococcus indalonis | reverse complement strand
CGGGGGCCGCGGCGCGGGAGGTGCGCGCGCCGCGCTGGGGCACGCGCGCGCGGCGGGGGCCGCGGCGCTGGTGCTGACGCTGGTGGACCTGCCCGACGTGGGGCCGGCGGACGTGCGCGCGGTGCTGGAGGCGGCCGGGGAGGACCCCTCCGGTGCTCTGGTGCGCGCCGCGTGGGGCGGGCACGGGGGTCACCCGGTGCTGGTGGGCCGCGCGCACTGGGCCGCGGCCGCGCGGGCGGCCGCCTCCGGCGAGGGGTTGCGCGCGCTGCTGCGCGGGCCGGCGTGCCGGGAGGTGCAGCGGGCCGGGGCGCTGCGGGACGTCGACGTCCCCGGGCAGCTGCCGGCCGGGACCCTCCTCCCGCGCGGCGCCGGGGGCGCGGGAGGAGGGCCGGTCAGCGCAGGTGGCCGTTGAGCGTGACGGTGCCGCGCAGGTGACCGGTCGTGGTCGCCTTCACGGTGGTGGTCTTCACGGTGGTGGTGCTGGTCGTCACCGCGGCGGACGCGGCGGGGGCCAGTGCGGCGGAACCGGCCAGCACGGAACCGGCGACGGCGAGGGCGGCGAAGGCGCGGGGAACGGACACGGTGACTCTCCTCCAGACGTGATCGGGACGCAGCGTCACCGACAGATCAGGCATCGGGCCGCTGACCTGCGCACTTGAGTGACGATCCTCCGAACGCCCCCTCACGCAGAGTGACTGCACGGGGGTGGGCACGCGCCGGGTGGCGACCGGCCCGCGCCAGTGCCACCCTCGGGGGACCTCGAGGAGGAGGACGACGTGGACGGTCGGGCGACGGGGACGGAGCAGGACCTGCTGCAGGTCCTGCACGAGGGCCGGCCGGTGCGGCCCGTGCGCGGCACGCGCGCGGCCGACCTGGACGGCCGGCGGGTGATGGCCTGGTGGACGGGGTTCCGCGACGAGGTGCTGGCGCGCCGTGGGGAGCTGGACGGCCAGGCACCCGCGCTGGTGCAGACGGCGCTGGCGGCCGACGAGGAGGTCACCGCGCTGCCCGCCGGCGCGAGCCCGGGGCAGGTGTTCGCGGCGGTGGCGCGCGGCGCGAGCCGCGTCGAGGGCCCCCTGCACCCGCTGAGCACCTGGTTCGACGAGCTGGCGCAGGCCTGCACGGGCGACGTGGGCACGCACGAGCTGGCGCTGGCCGCCGAGCACGTGACCCACCCCGCCGACGGCACCGGGGCGCCGGTGCTGCAGGCGATGGTCCCGGCGGCGCGGGCGCTGGCGGACGCCGAGGCGGCGCGGGTGCCCGCGGTGACGGCCCTGACGGCCGCCTACCGCGCGGCCGCGGACGGCGCGCGCGGCACCGCCCGGGCCGGGGTGGTGGACCCGGTGGCGCTGACGGTCGCCTGGTTCTTCGAGCGCGGCACGGTGGTCTGACACGGTGGTCTGACACGGCGGCCCGACGCGGCGGCCCGACCCCGCCCGGTCGCGTCCCCGGCCACGCCGGGGGCGCGACCGGGTGATCGCTCCGAAAAGGTACTTGCAACTTCAAGCAGACCGGGGTTATGGTCGACCCAGAAGTTGAACACTCAATGACCTGGGGAGACCACGATGGGCTGGTTCGGCAAGAAGGACGGCAAGAGCACGGCGGACGGCGCGGCGAACGGCACCGCGGGCGGCACGGCGGGCGGCACCGCCACCGCGACGCTGCCCGCCCCCTCCGCGCTGCCGGAGGTCCCCGGCTACCGCGCCGGCACCTGGACCATCGACGCCTCGCACTCCGAGGTGTCCTTCACCGTGCGGCACATGGCCGTCAGCAAGGTCCGCGGCCGCCTCGGCACCGTCTCCGGCGAGCTCGTCACCGCCGAGGACCCCGCCCGCTCCGGCGTCACCGCCGCCGTCGACATCACCTCGCTGACCACCTTCAACGAGCAGCGCGACCAGCACGTGCACAGCGGGGACTTCTTCGACGTGGCCAACCACCCCTCGGCCACGTTCGCGGCCACCGGCCTCACCCACGACGGCGACGACTTCCTGCTCACCGGCGACCTCACCCTCAAGGGCGTCACCCGCCCCGTCACCCTCACCGTCGAGGTCTCCGGATTCGGCCCCGACGCCTACGGCGGCTACCGCGCCGGGTTCTCCGCCAAGGGCCGCATCGACCGCCGCGACTTCGGCATCTCCTTCGACGCCCGCCTCGACAACGGCGGCCTCGTCGTCGCCGACAAGGTCGACCTCGAGCTCGACGTCGAGGCCGTCCTCAACGCCTGAGGCTCAACGCCGGACCGGCAGCGCCCTCCCCAGGACGGTCCGCAGCATCGGGCCCCGCGGCGACGACGCCATCAGCCGCACGTCGTCCGCGGGGCCGGTGCGACCGTCCAGGAAACCCAGCACGCGGTGCACGGGGTTGCGCTCGAACAGCCGCGAGAAGAACCCCGCCCCGTCGACGCGGCCGGCCGCCAGCGCCTCCAGGACCAGCGAGTCCATCAGCAGGTGCCGGCGCCCGTGCGCCGCCGGCAGCACCAGCGCCGAACCCTCCCGCGCCCGCGCGGCCAGCGCGTCCGCCTGCCGCTGCAGGACGCTGAACGCGTACCCGGTGGACGGGCGCACCGACCCCGAGGCCGCGCCCCAGCGCAGCACCCCCGGGACCCCCGAGGGCGCGAAGCGCGCGTCCGTCATCGGGATGACGCCGCGCTCGGTGCCCAGCACCTCCACCTCGCCGGTCCCGCTGCGGCGCAACCACCCCCGCAGCGCCGACTCGTACTGCGCGTCGGTGAGCAGGTCGCGGGAGAACTCCGTGTACTCCACCAGCGCCTCGTGCGCGGAGGTCGGCAGCACGTACCCGAACGCCACCCCGCCGGCCGGCTGCGGCACCCGGAAGTCCATCAGCGTCACCGTCGAGGCGTCGAACACCGGGCGGCGCGAACGCACCCGCCAGCCCAGGAAGTGCTGCAGCAGCAGCGTGCGCCCCGTGCGCGGGACCGGCACCGGACGGGTGTCCACCACCGTCCACCCCGGGGCGCGCAGCTCCGCGGCGTCCTCCACCACGGCCTCCTCCACCGCCACGCCCGCGCCGGCCAGGCGCTCGCGCACCGCCGCGTCCAGGTCCTGCGAGCGCAGCATCCGGTAGCGCCAGGAACCCAGGTGCGCCACGACGTCCGCGCCCGCCGGCGGCACCACCCGCACCCGCGGCCACGACGCCGACACCAGGTGGGCGAACGGCCCCGGCCCCGCCGGGCCCCACGTGCACCAGGTGCGCTCCTGCGTGCGCCGCCCCGAGGCGGCCGGCGCCTCCACCACCCGCAGCGGCACGTCCGAACCCGCCAGCCGCCACGCCAGGCTCGCGCCCGCGGCGCCCAGCCCGACGACCACCACGCCGCCGGCTGCGCTCGCCCCTGGACCCGTCACCCCCCTAGGGTCCCAGTGCCCGCGACCCCGCGACCCCGCGGCCCCTGGAGGCACCCGTGAAGCTCGTCACCGGATTCCGCGACTTCGTCCTGCGCGGGAACGTCATCGACCTCGCGGTCGCCGTCGTCATCGGCGCGGCGTTCACCGGCGTGGTCAACGCCGTCGTGCGCGGGTTCGTCGAGCCGCTCATCGCCGCGATCGGCGGCGCGCCGAACCTGCAGGACACCTGGGTGGTGCCGCTGCGCCGGGTCACCGACGCCGACGGCACGGTGCACGAGGTCGGCCTGCAGCTGGGCACCGTCGCCGGCGCGGCGCTGAACTTCCTCATCGTCTCCGCCGTCGTGTACTTCCTCATCGTCACCCCGCTGAACCGCCTGCTGGCGCTGCGCAAGCAGGAGGAGGCGCCGGAGTCCACGGCGCCCAGCGAGGACGTGCGGCTGCTCACGGAGATCCGCGACCTGCTCGCCGAGCAGCGCGGCAGCGCCCGCCCGGGCACCGCGGCGCCCGGGTCGGGGAGCTGAGGAGCCGGGGGTCAGCGGCCGGAGGAGCTCTCCGGGCCGGTGTCGCCGGAGACGGCGTGCTCGGCGTCCTCCTCGCTGATCAGCACCCCGTCCAGCGGGTTGCCCGCACCGGTGCCGGCGGGGACGTCCTCCTGCGTGCCCAGCGGGTCCTCGGGGCTGCGCGCCGGGGAGGGCTGGGTGCCGCCGTCGCTGCCGCGGGCGACCTGACGGCTGCCGCCCTCCTGCACCGCCCGCACCTCGGCGTTGTCGGTGGGGTCCACCCTCTCGGTGGGCTCGGTGCTCTTGCCGGTCTCGTCGCTCGGAGTGCTCACGGCTCACCACCCTGACGGCGCGCCCCGCGCCCCGCCACCGGAGGGGCGCTCAGCCGCCGGGCGCCTCGCGCAGCGCGCCCACCCGCAGCCCGCGCAGCCGGTTCAGCGCCGCCGCCACCTCGTGCGGGCGCGGCACCGCCGCGTCGGCGCCCGCACCGCCCGTCCACCCCGCCACCTCCCCGGCCAGGTCCGCCGCCAGCAGCTCCAGCGCCGCGGCCAGGGTGCGCCGGCCGTCCAGGTGCCCGGCGGCCACCAGGTGGTCCAGCGCGTACCCGGCCCCGGCGACCTGCGAGGGGTCGGTGAACTGCGCCACCGCCCGCACGTCCACCTCGTGCTCGCCGAACAGCAGCGCGTCCGTGCCGCGCGCCCCGACCCGGCGGCGCTCGCGCACCCGCGGGTCCAGCGAGCGCGGGTCCACCACGCGGTGGCGCACCGGCGGGAAGCCGCCGGCCTCCACCGCCCGCCCCGTGGGCCTCGCGGCGACCTCACGGGCGCGGGCGGTGACGTCCTCGCAGCGGAAGCCGCGCATCAGCAGCACCCGGTCGGCCACGTCGAGGAAGTCCCCGGAGGCGCCCGCCACGAGCACCGTGGAGACCCCGTGCCGGGCGTGCAGCGGGCGCACCAGGTCCACGAACGGGTTCAGCGGCTCGGCGGCCTTGGCCACCAGCGCCTGCATCCGCGCGTCGCGCACCATGAGGTTCGTGGCGGCGGTGTCCTCGTCCACCAGCAGCAGCCGGCTGCCCGCCTCCAGCGCCTCCACCACCGCCGCGGCCTGCGAGGTGGAGCCGGAGGCGTCGGCGGTGGTGAAGTCGCGCGGGTCCAGCCCGCCGGGCAGGCCGCTGACGAACGCCCCCACGTCCACCCGCGTCACCGCGCGCCCGTCCTCCGCGCGCACCGCCGCCGCGTCCGCGACGGTGACGACCAGCTCGCGCCCGTCGCCGGGCACGTGGTCGTGCACGCCCTCGCGCAGCGCCGCCAGCAGCGTGGACTTGCCGTGGAAGCCGCCGCCCACGACGACCGTGACCCCCTCCGGCAGCCCCATCCCGGACACCGTCCCGCGGTGCGGCAGGTCCACCTCCACCCGCAGCGAGGGCGGGCTCGCGAAGGGCACCGCGTCCAGCGCCGGGCGCGGGTCCACCCCGCTGCGCCGCGGCAGCACCGCCCCGTCGGCGACGAACGCCACCAGCCCCAGCTCCGGCAGCCGCGAGCGCAGCACCGCCGCGTCCTCCACCGCGTCCACGAACGCGCGCACCCGGGCGGCGTCCAGCGCCCCCGCCAGCAGCGCCGAGCGCACCAGCGCCGGCAGCGCGCCCGTCAGGTCCCGCGCGGCGGTGCGCCCGTCGGCGCGCCGGCGCGGGCCGGGCAGGTGGTAGCCGAAGCGCAGCACGACCGCCCCGTCCGCGCCGACCTCGCAGGAGCTGCGCTGCACCACCTCCTGCCCGCCGGCGTCGACGCGGAAGGTGCCCCCGGCCGCGTCGCGGGCCGCGCGCGCCAGGTGCCCGGCGAGCGCGCGCCGGCGCGCCGGCACGTCCAGCCCCAGGTCCGCGAAGCCGGCGGTGGCCGCGTCCACGCGCACCTCGCAGCGGCTGGGCGGGGCGAACGGGTCCGCCTGGGCGCGCGCCAGGGAGAACGCCACGCCCGGCAGCAGCGCCCAGCGCCGCCCCGTCAGCGAGCGGTAGCGCGCGTAGGGGCCGTCGTGCAGGGCGTGCAGGGCGCCGGTCAGGTCGCCGGTCGGGGCGCCGGTCAGGTCGTCGGGCTCCCCGCGGCGCCCGGCGGCGCCGTCGGGCCCGGCGGAGCGGTCGCGCCGGTGGTGGTGGTCGGAGCGGTCCCGGGGCACGCCCCGACCCTACGAGCGGACCCCGGCGGGCGGTCCCGCGGCGGTCTGCGCGGCGGTCTGCGCGGCGGCCTGCGCGGCGACCGCCCGGGCGGTGCGGCGCGCCTCGAGGCCGATCTGCAGCAGCGCGCCCTTCAGCGGGCCGCCGAAGCCGACGAAGCGCAGCCCCGGCGCCCGCGGGGAGGTCGCGGCCGCGCGCACCCGCGGCAGCCCCCGCGCGTCCAGGACGCCCAGGTGCCCCACCAGGCCCGTCAGCGCCGGCACCCACCCGGTGGCCGCGACCACCGCGTCCACCGCGACCCGGCGCCCGCCGGCCAGCACGACGCCGTCCCCGTCGAGCGCGACCACGGCGGGCACCACCCGCACCCGGCCCGCGCGCAGCTCGGCGACGAGCCCGACGTCCAGCAGCGGCGGGGCGCCGGTGGCGCGCGCGGTGGCCACCAGCCCGCGCGCGGGCGCGGGCAGCCCGAGGCGCGCCAGGTCGCCCAGGAGCAGCCGGCTGAGCAGCGCGCAGGCCGGGTCGGCCAGGCGGGCGGGCAGGAGCTCCAGCACCGGGCCCACCAGCGTGGTGGGCACCGGGCCGACCTGGCGGGGCAGCACCGTCGGCGGGGTGCGCACCGACAGCAGCACCGCCCGGGCCCCGCCGCGGGCCAGGTCGACGGCGATCTCGGCGCCGGAGTTGCCCGCGCCCACCACCAGGACCGTGCGGCCGGCGTGCTCGACGGCGCTGCGGTACCCCGAGGAGTGCTGCAGCGGGACGCTCAGGGCGCCCGGCCACGCCGGCACGTGCGGGGCGCCGGCCCGCCCGCAGGCCACGACGACCTGGCCGGCCGTGAGCACCGCGCCGGTGGACGTCGTCGCCCGCCAGCCCCCGCCGCCGTCCCCGCCGCCGTCCCCGCCGCCGTCCGCGTCCCCGCCGCCGGCGCGGTCGAGGCGGACGACGTCGGTGCCCGGCAGCGGGTGCAGGTCGTGGTGGCGGGCGTAGTCGGCCAGGTAGGCGGCGACGTCGTCGCGGGCGGCCCAGCGCCCCGCGCTGGGCGGCAGCGGCAGACCCGGCAACCCGGACTGCGCGCGGGGGGTGTGCAGGCGCAGGCGCTCGTGGCGTTCGCGCCAGACGTCGCCCACGGCGCCGCGGCGGTCCACGACCAGGGCCTCGACCCCCCGCCGGCGCAGGCACGCGGCCGTCGCCAGGCCCGCTGCCCCGGCGCCGACCACGAGGACGTCCGCGTCCCGCGACCCCACGACGGGGACGGTAGTCCTGCGCCGCCCCCGTGGGAACGGCCCGCCGGGGTCCTCCCAGGAGTCCGTCGAGGAGTCCGCCGAGAAGTCCCCCGAAGAGGTGTGTAACGCCCCCGGGGGGTCGGGCGATGTGGTCGCTGAGCCCGCGGGGCTCGCGCCGGGCCCGGGGGGGACCTGCGCGGGCCCGGGGGATCTCGCGCCGGGTCCGGGGGGAACCTGCGCGGGACGGGCTCGAGGGGGGAACGCGGTGTCGCGTCCGGTGGCCGTCGGGGGGCGGTCACCGGACGCCGCACCTGCGTGCGGCCCCCGCCTCAGCCGGGCAGCTGCCCGTAGACGCGCCCCACCGGCAGCCTGACGACGCGGCGCCGGTCGCGCACCATCGCCGCCCGGTAGTCGTCCCAGTCGGGGTGCTCCCCCGCCAGCGAGCGGTACAGGTCCACCAGCTCCTCCACCGCCTCGTCGTCCTCGCGCTGCGCGACCGGGCGCAGCTCGGCGTCGCCCTCCACGACCGTCCAGGACCAGAAGTCCGGTGCGGACACGTGCAGCGAGGCGCGCGGGTCGCGCTCGAGGTTGCGGGACTTGGCGCGGTCGGCGGTGACCGAGACCCGCACGAGGCGCCGCTGCGGGTCGTAGTGGTGGGTGACGTTGGACAGCTGGGGGCGCCCGTCGCGCTTGAGGGTGACGAGGACGCCGTCGCGGCGGGTGGCGACGAGGTGCAGCAGCTGCTGCTCGCGGTCGGTGCTCACGCCGCGACGCTAGGCGGGTGCCGCGCGCCCCGCCAGGGTCAGCGCCCCGCCGGGATCAGCGACCGGCCGGGCTCAGCGACCGGCCAGGACGTCCTCCAGGGTGCGCGGGGCGTGCCCGCTCAGGCGCTGCACGACGTCGGTGACGACGTCCAGCTCGCCGGCGGCGATGGCGGTGTAGGTGCTGACCCAGCCGTCGACCTCCCAGGCCGGCGCGCCGTGCCCGGCGCGGGAGGCGTACGCCTCCTCCACGCTCTCGCGCACGTAGCGCACCGGCTCGCCGGTGACGCGGGTGATCGTGGCGGCCACCTCGTCCAGGCTCAGCGCCCGCGGGCCGGTGACGTCGTAGGTGCGCCCGGCGTGCGACTCGTCGAGCAGCGCGGCCACGGCCACGTCGGCGGCGTCGTCGCGGGCCACCGCGCCCACCCGCCCGTCGCCGGCGGGGCCGCGCAGCACGCCGTCGGTGGCGAAGGCGGGCAGCACGTCCAGGTAGAAGGAGTTGCGCAGCACCGTCGCCTCCAGGCCCGCGGCGGCCAGCAGGTCCTCGGTGGCGGCGTGGTCGCGCCCGAAGGTGAAGGTGCAGCCCGGCGCGGCGCCCAGGAAGGACGTGTAGACGACGCGGCGCACGCCCGCGTCGGCGGCGGCCTCCACGACGCTGCGGTGCAGGGCGACGCGGTGGGCGTCCTCGGAGGCGGACACCAGCAGCAGCACGTCCACGCCGTCGAGGGCGTGGCGCACCGCGGCGCCGTCGGCGTAGGTGGCGGCGCGCACGTCGGCGCCGGGCAGGTCGGGGGCGCGGGAG
>NZ_JAAALM010000126.1 GCF_009906395.1 Kineococcus indalonis | reverse complement strand
CACCCGCACCCCACCAGGAGGACCCCGTGCGCCACCGACCAGCCCTGGCCGCCGCCGCGCTCACCGCCGGCCTGCTCGCCCCCGGCACCGCCGCCGCCGCACCGCCGCGCGCCGTGGTCGTGCCGTGCGGGGCGGTCCTGACCACCAGCGTCCGCCTGGCCGCCGACGTCGCCTGCCCCGGTGGCACCGGCATCACCCTGGCCGCCGACGGGGTCGAGCTGAACCTCAACGGCCACCGCCTCACCGGTCCGGACGACGGCTCCGGCACGGTCGGGGTGCGGGTGGCCGCCCGCGACGTCGTGGTGCGCAACGGCACCGTGGCCGGCTGGGGCACCGGCGTGCTCGCCGGCACCGACCCCTACGGCGAACCCGAGCAGGGCCCCGTCGGCGGGGTCGTGCGCCAGGTGCGGGCGGAGGGCAACGGCACCGGCGTCGAGGTGCGCTTCGAGGGCGCCCTCGCCGTGCGCGACTCCCGGCTCGTGGGCAACGGCGCCGGCGCCGGCGCCCTCTACGAGGGCCGCCTGCTCGTGGAGGGCTCCACCGCCGACCGCAACGGCACCGGCCTGCACTCCTTCCAGGTCGGCTGGGACGGGCTCGTCGTGCGCGACAGCACCGTGCGCGGCAGCCGCGGCGCGGGCGTGTACTGCAACACCGACGGCCACGCCGTCCTGGAACGCACCACCGTGCAGCGCAACACCAACGGCTTCGGGGCGTTCCTGTGCCACGCGCGCATCAGCGGCTCCGACTTCCGCTGGAACGGCGAGCACGTCGACCCCAGCACGTACCTCGTGGACGGCGACTTCATCGAGGTCACCTGCACGCGCTTCACCCGCGACGGCGGCCCGCTGCCCTTCGAGGCCGAACCGTGCGGCACCGGCGGGCGCGTGTCGGGCACGATCCTGCCGCGCGAGCCGGAGCCGGTGCCGGACGCGCAGGCCGGGTGAGTGCGGGCGGGGCCGCTGCCGTGGCGGACCGGGCCGAGCAGGCGCTGAGCGGCGGGGCGCAGACCGCGGGACTCAGCCACGTCGACGGCGAGGTGGTGCTCGGCTGCCCCTGCCGGCTCTCCGACGCGCGCGTGCTCAGCGCCACCGCGCTGATCGGCGCGTACCCCGGCGCGAGCCCCGCGGCGGTCGTGGACGCCCTGACGCAGCGCTTCGAGCGGGCCCGGGCGCAGCACCGGGCCGCGGGGCGCAGCGGTGGGGTGCGGGCCTTCGAGGGCCTGCTGAGCTGGATGGGTGAGCACGGGGCCCGCGTGGCCGCCGGGTGTGAGCGCCACGCGCCCGCAACGCCGCAGGCCCGGCACCGCGTCTGCGGTGCCGGGCCTGCGGATCGTGCTGGTCGGGGTGACAGGATTTGAACCTGCGGCCTCTTCGTCCCGAACGAAGCGCGCTACCAAGCTGCGCCACACCCCGTGAAGCAACCTCGTAGAGTCTAGCGGACGCGCGGGGGTGCTCCGCACCGGGTCCTCCCCCGCCCCGAAGCAGCACCCCGCGGGCCGCCCGTCAGCGGCGCGGGACCAGCTCCAGCAGCGTCGCCTCCGGCCGGCAGGCGAAGCGGAACGGCGAGTACGGCGAGGTGCCCAGCCCGGCGGACACGTGCAGCCAGGCGTCGTGCCCGCCCGCCGACCAGCGCGAGAGGCCCTTGGCCTGCTCGCGCGGCAGGTCGCAGTTGGTCACCAGCGCCCCGTAGCCGGGCAGGCACAGCTGCCCGCCGTGGGTGTGCCCGGCGATGAGCAGGTCCGCGCCGTCGGCGGTCATGGCGTCCAGGGTGCGCCGGTACGGGGCGTGGGTGACGCCCACCGTCAGGTCCGCGTCGGGCGCGGCGGGGCCGGTGACGTCCTCGTAGCGGTCGTAGCGCAGGTGCGGGTCGTCCACGCCGACGAGCTCGAGGTCCACGTCGCGCACCGACAGGCGGGTGCGGGCGTTGTCCAGGTCCACCCAGCCGGCGCCGGTGAAGGCGCGCACCAGCTCGTCGGTGGGCAGGCGCGGGCCGTCGACCTCGGCGGGGCCCGAGCGCTTCCACAGGTACGCCGCCCAGTTGCGCGGCTGCGGGGCCCAGTAGTCGTTGGAGCCCAGCACGAACGCCCCGGGGCGCTCCAGCAGGCCCGCGTAGGCGTCCAGGACGGCGGGCACGGCGTCGACGTGGGCGAGGTTGTCGCCGGTGGTGACCACCAGGTCCGGCTGCAGGTCCGCCAGGCGGCGCACCCACTCGCGCTTGGCGCGCTGGGTGGGCACGAGGTGCAGGTCCGACAGGTGCAGCACCCGCAGCGGCGCCTTCCCCAGCGGCAGCACCGGCACCACGGCGTGGCGCAGGGTGAAGGCGCGCACCTCGTACCCGGACGCGTACGCCAGGCCCGCCGCCCCGGCGAGCGCGAGCGCTCCGGCGGCGGCGGACGCGGACCTCAGGGCGGTGTGCTGCGGCATCGCCCCATCCTGGCAGCCCCGCTCGCGCGGGGAACCCGCTGGACAGGGGGTGCGAGGATCGGGCTCGTGAGCGAGACCCTCAAGGACACCCTGCAGACCGACCTGACCACCGCCATGAAGGCCCGCGACGAGCTGCGCTCGGCGACGCTGCGCATGGTGCTGACCGCGATCCGCGGCGAGGAGGTCGCCGGCAAGTCCGCGCGCACCCTCTCCGACGAGGAGGTCGTCACGGTCCTGCAGCGCGAGGCGAAGAAGCGCCGCGAGGCGGCGGAGGCGTACGACGGCGCCGGGCGCGTCGAGCAGGCCGAGCGCGAGCGCGCCGAGCTGGGCGTGGTGGAGACGTACCTGCCCACCCCGCTCACCGACGAGGAGCTGACCGGGCTGGTGGACGAGGCCGTGCTCATCGCCTCCGGGGAGGGCCTGACCGGCATGGGGGCCATGGGCGCGGTCATGTCGCGGCTGAAGCCGCAGGTGGCCGGGCGCGCCGACGGCAAGCGCCTGTCCAGCGCGGTGCGGGCGCGCCTGGGCGCCTGAGGCGCCCCGCGGCTCAGGTGGACGCGGCCGCCGCGGCCGACGCCGCGGTCACGGCGTGCAGCAGGGAGACCAGCGCGGCGGGGCGCTGCGGCACGGCGGAGGCGTCGGGGGCCCCCAGCGCGGCCAGCACGGAGACCAGCAGCTCCTTACGGGCGGCGACGTCGGGGTGGGTGCGGTCCAGCTCGAGGAACGCGCCGGGGGTGCGCTCGGCCGGCGCCTTGCCCAACGCCTCGTCGAGCAGGCGCGCGCTCACGCTCAGCCCTCCGCGCCCGGGGTGGGCAGCAGCGAGCGCAGCTCCTCGGCGGTGGGCAGCTGCGAGCGCAGCTCCTCGGCGTCGGGCAGCTGCACCGCGGGCTGCTCGCTGGCCGGCTGCTCGCTCGCCGGCGGAGCGGGCGCCTGGGTGGGCTGCGGGGCCTGGGTGGGCTCCGGCGCCCGGGTGCTCTCCTCCGGCTCCGGCGCCGGGGCGCCGGCGCTGCGGGTCAGGGTGATCGTGGAGCCCGGGGAGGCGGAGCGGGCGCTCTGCTGGGCCACCAGGCCGGCGTCCACGGAGCGGGAGGTCACCCGCCGCGAGGAGACGCTGACCTGGAACCCGGCGGACTCCAGGGCCGCGGTGGCGGAGGAGACGCTGCGGCCCACGACGTTGGGCACGCGCACCCGCCCGTCCTGGGTGGTGGTGCGCAGGCCCGCGTCGCTGCCCGGCGTGAAGCCCTGCACGGGCAGGTTCAGCGCGCTGGAGGCGGGACCGACGATGTTGGCCCAGATGGGGCCGGCGATGGTGGCGCCGTAGACGCGGCCGTAGCGCCTGCCGTTGATGCGCTGGTTGTTCAGCGACTTGGTGCCGCTGGCGTGGCCGACCCACACCGCGGAGGCCAGTTGCGGGGTGTAGGCGGCGAACCAGGTGTCGGCGCTGTCGTTGGTGGTACCGGTCTTGCTGGCCACGGGGCGCCCGATGCGCTCCACGCCCCGGGCGGTGCCGCCGGTCCAGCCGCCCTGCAGGGCCTCGGTGACGTTGCGCGCCACGTTGGGGTCCAGCGCCTGCTTGCAGTCCGCCGAGGGCACCGGCAGCGGCTTGCCCTCGCCGTCGAGCACCTCGGTGATCGCGGTGGGCCTGCAGAAGGTGCCCTCGGCGGCGAACGCGGCGTAGGCGCCGGCGACCGACAGCGGGGTGACGAGGTTGGTGCCCAGCGTCATCGAGGGGTTCTGGTCCAGGTCGCGGTTGACCTCGCCGGTGAGGAAGTTCTTCGTGGGGGCGGCCTTGTAGACGCCCAGCGACTGCGCGGTGGAGGCGATGTCGCAGATGTCGAGCTGCTTCTCCATCGCCACGAACGCGGTGTTCACGGACTGGGCGGTGGCCTGGCGCACGGTCATCGAGCCGGAGCTGCGGGACTCGGAGTTGTAGTACTTGTAGGTCTCGCCGCTGCGGATCTTGGAGCCGCAGGCGGTGAAGGAGCTCACCCGGTCCGAGCCGGAGCTGGGCGAGGCGACCACCGAGTTCAGCGACTTGCCGGCCTTGAGCCAGGCGGCCAGCGTGAACGGCTTGAAGGTGGAGCCCTGCTGGAAGCCGCCGCCGCCGCCCATGTCCTTGCTGACGTTGTAGTTCAGCGTGGTCTGCCCGACGACGTCCTCGTCGGGCGAGTAGGTGGTGTCCTGCGCCATCGCCAGGATGTTGCCGGTGCCCGGCTGCACGACGGAGGAGGCGGCGCGGGGCGACTGGCCGGGGTTGACGCCGGCGTTCACGGCGTCCTGGGTGATCTGCTGGACGTTCCTGTCCAGGGTCGTCCTGATGGTCAGGCCGCCGCGCTTGAGGAGGTTCTGGCGGTCCTCCACGGTGGCGCCGAACGCGGGGTCCTGGGCGATGACGTGGGTGACGTAGTCGCAGAAGTAGGCCGCCGACCCCGCCGCCAGGCAGCCCTGGCGGGAGTACTGCGGGTCCAGCCCGAGCGGGGCGGCGACGGCCGCGTCGTGGGCGGCCTGGTCGATCTTGCCGAGCTTGAGCATCTGCCCGAGCACGACGTTCCGCCGGGCGGTGGCCGCCTCGGGCTTCTTGATCGGGTTGTAGCCGGCGGGGTTCTGCACCAGGCCGGCCAGCACCGCGGCCTGCTGCAGGTCCAGCTGGGCGGCGGGGCGGTTGAAGTAGAACTGCGCCGCGGCCTCGACGCCGTAGACGTTGTTGTAGAAGTACGCGACGTTCAGGTAGGCGGCGAGGATCTCGTCCTTGCTCATCTCCTTCTCGACGTTGACCGCGAGCTTCATCTCCTTGAGCTTGCGGGCGTAGCCGTCGATGCCGTCGGCGTCGACGGCGGCGGCGGCGGCCTGGGAGTCGCCCTGCTCCACCGCCTGCTCGACGAGGACGTTCTTGACGTACTGCTGCGTCAGGGTCGAGGCGCCCTGGGTGCCGCCGCCGCCGGCGTTGGAGACCAGCGCGCGGGCGATGCCCTTGACGTCCACGGCGCCGTGGTCGTAGAAGCGCTCGTCCTCGATGGAGATGATCGCGTCGCGCATGGCGGGGGCGATCTGGTCCAGGGCGACGACCGAGCGGTTCTGGTCGTACACCCGCGCCATGACCGAGCCGTCCGCCCACAGGATCGTGGTGGACTCCGAGAGCTGCTGGTCGCCCAGGTCGCCGGGCAGGTCGTTGAAGAGGTCCACGCCCATGCGGGCGGTGGCGCCGGTGGCCGCGACCGCCGGCACGACGAGCCCGGCGGCCAGGACGCCGGCCGCGGCGCTGACGGCCGTGAAGGCACCGAGCAGCCGGAGCAGGGGACGGTGCGTGGAACCTGACGCCATACCAGCAGCGTAGGCGACGCCGGCGACAGGTCCCCGCCGCCGCGGGACCTCCACGAGCGCTCCGCAGGATCGTGACCGGCCCGCCACCGGCCCCGGACCCCGCCGCGCCCCCCTCAGGGGGGACGTGGAACACGCTCGGTGAGCACGACTAGCTCCAACGGACTACCCGATTTGCTCCCGAATGGCCCTGACGCCGCGCAGCGTGGCGACCATACGCTTCCAGCACGCCCCTGCGCGGGGCGTCAGGGGGATTCACAGGGTCGTCCCCTCCGGGGGGAACCACCGTCCGCGGTGGTCCGCGAGGGGGCGTGACGGGAGGGACCGTCGATGGTGTGGACGTTGGAGTGGGCCAGCCGCGGGGCGTGCAGGTCCGTCACGGCCGACGACCTGTTCGTGCAGGGGTCGGCGCAGAACCGCGCGAAGACGATCTGCGGGGGCTGCCCCGTGCGCACGGAGTGCCTGGCCGACGCGCTGGACAGCCGCGTGGAGTTCGGCGTCTGGGGGGGGATGACCGAGCGCGAGCGCCGCGCGCTGCTCAAGCGCCGCCCCAACGTGGGCTCCTGGCGCCGGCTGCTGGAGGCCGCGCGCGACGCGCACCTGGCCACCGCCGCCGGCAGCCTGACCGGCTCGGGCACCTCCGCCCCGGGAGGGGCGGCGGTGGGCTCGCCGGGCGTCGACGAGGACGTCCTGCACGCCGTCTGAGCGCGGCCCCGCCGCGCCCCGCCCGCCGGCCCGGGGACGGGGCGGGCGGGGCGCGGCGGGCGCACTACGGTGGCCGCCATGACGACCTGGGAGTACGCGACCGTCCCGCTCATCGTCCACGCGACGAAGCAGATCCTCGACCAGTGGGGCTCCGACGGCTGGGAGCTCGTGCAGGTGGTGACCGGCCCCGACGGCAACGGCCTGGTCGCCTACCTCAAGCGCCCCACCGGCGCGTGAGCGCCGCCACGCACTCCGAGCGCCTCGCCGCGCTCGGCCTGTCGCTGCCGGCGGTGCCGGCCCCCGTGGCCGCGTACGTGCCGGCGGTGCGCTCGGGCGACCTGGTGCACACCTCCGGCCAGCTGCCGTTCACGGACGGGCGCCTGCCCCTGACCGGCAAGGTCGGCCAGGGCGACGGGCTCGTGGACCCCGGCACCGCCCAGCAGCTCGCCGCGACGTGCGCGCTGAACGCGCTGGCCGCCGCCGCCGGGGTCGCCGGCGGCCTGGACCGGATCGAGGCCGTCGTCAAGGTCGGGGTGTTCGTCGCCAGCGACCCGGCCTTCACCGGCCAGCCGGCCGTCGCCAACGGCGCCAGCGAGCTGCTCGGGCAGGTGCTCGGCGACGCCGGCCGCCACGCCCGCAGCGCCGTGGGCGTGGCGGTGCTGCCCCTCGACTCCCCCGTGGAGGTCGAGGTCACCGTGCGGGTGCGCGGCTGAGCCCGGCGCCCCGCGCCCCGTGGCGCGGTGGCCCGGTCACCGACCGGGCCACCTGCGTCCTGGCGCCCAACCGCGGGCCGATGACGCTGGAGGGCACCAACACGTGGGTGCTCGCCGCCCCCGGCGCCCGCGCGGCCGTCGTGGTCGACCCCGGCCCCGAGGACGCCGCGCACCGCGCCGCCCTGCTGGCCCACCTGGCCGGGCGCGCCCTGCGCTGCGCCCTGGTGCTGACCACCCACCACCACCACGACCACGCCGACGGCGTGGACGCCTTCGCCGCCGCCGCCGGCTCCCCGCCCGTCCTGCTCGCGCAGGACGCGCGCGAGGGGGAGGTGCACGAGGTGGACGGGCTGCGCCTGGTGCTGCTGCGCACCCCCGGGCACACCGCCGACTCCGTGTGCGCGCTCGTCGAGGGCGAGCGCTCGCTGCTGACCGGCGACAGCGTGCTGGGGCGCGGCAGCACCGTGCTGGCCCCCGGCGGCGACCTGGCCTCCTACCTGTCCTCGCTGCGGCGGCTGGTGGTGCTGGACGCCGCGCAGCCGCTGGGGGCGCTGCTGCCCGGCCACGGCCCGGCGCGCCCCGACGCCCGCGCCGCCCTGGCGGTGCAGCTGGAGCACCGGCTGCAGCGCCTGGAGCAGGTGCGCGCCGCCCTGGACGCCGGCGCGCCCGACGTGGACGCCGTGGTCAGCGCCGTGCACGGGGTGCCGCGCGAGGCGCTGCTGGGCACCCTGGCCGACGCGGCGCGCACGTCGGTGCGCGCGCAGCTGGCGCACCTGGGCGTGGAGCTGCCCGGCTGAGCGGGCGCGGGCGCCTGGGCGGGCGCCTCAGCGGGCGCGGCGGGCCAGGCGGTCGACGTCGTGCAGCACCACGGCGCGCGCCTCCAGGCGCAGCCAGCCGCGGGAGGCGAAGTCCGCCAGCGCCTTGTTCACGGTCTCCCGGGAGGCGCCCACCAGCTGGGCCAGCTCCTCCTGGGTGAGGTCGTGCGCGACGAGCAGGCCGTCGGCGATGGGGCGCCCGAAGCGGCGCGAGAGGTCCAGCAGGGCCTTGGCGACGCGGCCGGGCACGTCGGTGAAGACCAGGTCGGCCAGGGCGACGTTGGTGCGGCGCAGGCGCTGCGCCAGCGCCTGCAGCAGGTGCTTGGCGACCTCGGGGCGGCGGGTCAGCCAGGCCATCATGTCGTCGTGCTGCAGGGCGATGAGGTCCGCCTCGGAGACCGCGCGCGCGGAGCTGGTGCGCGGGCCCGGGTCGAACAGGGACAGCTCGCCGAACATCTCCCCCGGCCCCATGACGGCCAGCAGGTTCTCGCGGCCGTCGGGCCAGCGGCGCACCAGCTTGATCTTGCCGGTGCGCACCACGTAGACGCGGTCGCCGGGGTCGCCCTCGGCGAAGACCTCCTCGCCGCGCTCGACGTGCACGGCCTCCATCGACTGCAGCAGCTCGGCGGAGGCGTCGTCGTCCAGGGCGGCGAACAGCGGCGCGCGGCGGACCACGTCCCCCAGGCTCTCGGCGTCCGCGACGCCGTCGCTCCGCGCGTGCTCCACCGACGAACCTCCCTGTGCGGCCGTGCGCCCCGGCGGGACGCGCCGCCCCCAGTCTGCCGCACGCGGCCCCCGGCGGCCCGGTCGGCCGCCGGGGGCCGCGTGCGGCAGACTGGGGG
>NZ_JAAALM010000125.1 GCF_009906395.1 Kineococcus indalonis | reverse complement strand
GTGCGTGGCCGTGCTCGCTGCCGACGGACTCGGGGTGGAACTGCACGCCGGTGAAGGGGCGCTCGGCGTGCCGCAGCCCCATCACCACGCCGTCCTCGGCCCACGCGGTCGCCACCAGCGGCGCCGGCAGCGGCTCGGCCACGCACAGGGAGTGGTAGCGCACCGCGGCGAAGCCCTGCGGCACCCCGGCGAAGAGCCCGCGCCCGTCGTGGCGCACGCGCGTGACGTGCCCGTGGCGCGGTTCGGGCGCGCGCACCACGGGCGCGCCGGCGGCCAGCGCGATGCCCTGGTGGCCCAGGCAGATCCCCAGCACCGGCACGCGCGCGCGAGCCAGCACGTGCGCGCTCAGCCCGAAGTCGCGCTCGACGCCGGGGTGGCCGGGGCCGGGCGAGAGGACGACGGCGTCGAAGCCGGCCAGGTCCAGCTCGGCGGGGGCGAGCGCGTCGTTGAGCACGACGACCGGCTCGGTGCCGGTGAGCCCGGCGAGGAGCTGGAAGACGTTGTACGTGTACGAGTCGTGGTTGTCGACGAGCAGGACGCGCACGGCGGGGCCCGCGCGCCGCTCAGCCGAAGGCGCCGTCGGGCACGACGGTGCGGTCCACCGGCTCCATCTGCACCGGCTGCACGCTGTCGGAGGGGAAGTCGGCCAGGTCGCCGTGCTCGGCGCGGTCCCACTCGTCGAAGGTCAGCCCGCTCTGCAGGTACACCACGAGCAGCCGGGCGAGGGCGACGAGGCCGTCGAGGTGGGTGCGCTCGTGGCCGTGGCTGGACTCCAGGCCGAAGCCGAGCAGCGCGGCGCGGGCCTCGATGCCGGCCTCCAGGGCGGGGGCGGCGTCGGAGCGGTAGTGGCGGTACACGTCGCGCACGGCCGGGACGCCGTGCGCGCGGGCCAGCGCGTGCAGGCGGCGCGAGAGGTGGTAGTCGAAGGGTCCGGTCATGTCGAGCATGCCGACGCTGACCAGCTCCTCGCGCGAGGTCTGCCCCTCGGCGACGACGGCGTTGTCGACGGCGACCAGCTCCGCCAGGTCCGGGGACAGGCCGTGGGTGGCGCCGAAGCCGACCTCCTCGCCGATGGTGACGAGGAACTGCGCGGTGACCGCCAGCGGCAGGTCCGCGTCGCGCAGCGCCTTCAGCGCGGCCAGGCACGCGGCCAGGCCGGCCTTGTCGTCCAGGTGCCGGGACTTCACGTAGCCGCCGCGGGTGATCTGCGGGGCGGCGTCCAGGGCGATGAAGTCGCCCACCTCCACGCCCAGCGCCCGCACGTCGCGGGCGCTCTCCACCGGCTCGTCGATGCGCACCTCGACGACCTCCCAGCCCACGCCCTGGGTGTCGATCTCGTCGCCGAAGGTGTGCCCCGAGCTCTTCAGCGGCAGCACGGTGCCGGTGTACACGCGCTCGAAGTCGTCGGTGAAGATCGTCACGTGGGCGCCCTCGGAGAAGCGGGCGCTGTGGCTGCCGACGGGCACGACCTCCAGGCGGCCGTCGTCCTTCACGCGCTTGACCATCAGCCCGATGGTGTCGGCGTGCACGACGACGGCGCGGCGCACCACGTCGGTGCGCCCGCGCAGCGTGGCGCGCAGCATGCCGCGGCGGGTCAGGTCGAAGGGCAGGCCGAGCTGCTCGATGTGCTGGCCGACCAGCTGCATCACCGCGTCGGTGCGCCCCGAGGGGCTGGGCGTGCGCAGCAGCTCCATGAGGGTGGAGGTCAGGTACTCCACGTCGACGGGCGCGTCCACGGTCCCGGCCGCCGCGGAGGCGCCCGAGGGGGAGGCGTTCTGGCGGGGGCGCTCGGAGGTGCTCACGGCGCCGATACTGCCGCCTGCCCGCGGCCCGTTCCCAGCCGGGGCGTGTGCCCGGGCCCGCCCCGCGCCCGCTCGCCTCAGGTCTGCTCGACGGGGCAGGCGTAGGAGGTGCGCCCGCCCACGGGCGCCACGCGCACCGGCGCGCCGCAGCGCCGGCACGCCTCCCTCTTGTAGACCCACCGCTCGTCGGGGGCGCCGGGGTCGCTGACGACCCGGCCGGCCTCGACGCCCAGCTGCAGGTGCCGCACCGCCAGGTCCCACAACCGCCCGGCCTCGTCCTCGCCGGCGCGCCGGGCCGGGTCGACGCCGGCGAGGAAGAGCAGCTCGGCGCGCCAGGCGTTGCCGATGCCCGCCCACACCGACTGCTCCAGCAGCGCCGCGCCCACCGGGCCGCGGGCCCCCACCAGGCGGCGCACCGCCTCCTCGCGCGAGGCGGCCGGGTCCAGCGGGTCCGGGCCCAGCGAGGCCAGCAGCGCACGGCGCTGCGCGTCGTCCAGCGCCTCGCAGGTGCTGGGCGCGATGAGCGCGAACGCGGCCCCGTCGGCGCCCAGCAGGAAGCGGGTGCCCCGCGGCGGGGAGGCCGGCCAGGCGTCGTAGCGCAGGAACAGCCCGCGCACGCCCAGGTGCACGTGCACGGCAGGGGCGCCGTCGAAGGCGTACAGCAGGTTCTTGCCGGCCGCGCGCACGGACTCCAGGCGGTGCCCGTCGAAGGGCGCGGCGTCGAAGCGGCCCTGCGGGCTGGCCGCGCGCACGGCGCGCCCGGCCAGCGCGGCGTGCTGCTCGCGGGCGTGGCGGTGCAGCAGGTGTCCCTCGGGCACGGCCCCATCCTGGCCCCGCGGCCCGCACCGCGCCGCCCGGCGCGACGGGCGGCGCGACGGGTGGCGGCGCGGGCGGGCGCGGTTACGGTGGGCCGGGTGCAGCGCGGACGCGAGCTCGACGTGGTCCTCTTCGGCGCGTCGGGGTTCGTCGGGCGCCTCACCGCCGCCCACCTCGCCGAGCACGCCCCGCCGGGCACCCGCGTGGGGCTGGCGGGCCGCTCGCCGCAGCGGCTGCAGCGGGTGCGCGAGGAGCTGGGGCCGGCGGCCGCGGACTGGCCGCTGCTGGGCGCGGACTCCGGCGACGAGGCCTCGCTGCGGCGCCTGGCCGGCGCCGCGCGCGTCGTGGTCACCACGGTCGGGCCCTACCTGCGCCACGGGCTGCCGCTGGTGCGCGCCTGCGCCGAGGCGGGCACGCACTGCGCGGACCTCACCGGCGAGGTGCTCTTCGCCCGCCGCAGCGCCGACGCGTTCCACGCCACCGCCCGCGGCAGCGGCGCGCGGGTCGTGCACTCCTGCGGCTTCGACTCCGTGCCCTCGGACCTGTCGGTGCTGCTGGCGCACGAGCGCGCCGCCGCCGACGGCGCCGGTCCCCTCACCGAGGCCACCCTGGAGGTGCGCTCCGCGCGCGGCGGCGTCAGCGGGGGCACCGTGGACTCCCTGCGCCTGCAGCTGGACACCGCGCGCGCCGACCCCGCGGCGCGCCGGCTGCTGGCCGACCCGTACGCGCTGAGCCCGGAGCGCGCCGCCGAACCCGACCTCGGTCCCCAGCGCGACGTCTTCACCCCGCACCGGCGCGCCGGGGACGGCGCGTGGGCCGCGCCGTTCGTCATGGCCCCCTGCAACACGCGCGTGGTGCGGCGCAGCAACGCGCTGCTCGGCCACGCGTACGGGCCGCGGCTGCGCTACCGCGAGGTCGTCGCCCTCACCGGCCCGGCCGCCCCCGTGGGCGCGTTCGCCGTCACCGGCGTCCTGGCCGCGCTGGCGGGCGCGCTGTCGCTGCGCCCGGCCCGCCCGCTGGTGGACCGCCTGCTGCCCGCGCCCGGCAGCGGCCCCGGCGAGCGCACCCGCCGCAGCGGGCGCTTCCGCGTCGAGCTGGACGCCCGCACCGGGCAGGGGCGGCGCTACCGCACGACGGTGGCCGCCCAGGGCGATCCCGGGTACGCCGCCACCGCCGTCATGCTCGGCGAGAGCGCCCTGGCCCTGGCCCTGGACGGCGAGCACCTGCCCGACGCCGCCGGGGTGCTCACCCCCGCCACCGGCATCGGCACCGTCCTGGCCGACCGGCTGCGCGCCCGCGGTTTCACGCTGCGCACCGACGCGGTGGCGTGAGGCGGCCGTGCCCCTCCTGACGACCGCCGCGATCGACCTGGCGTTCACCGACACCGGCCCGGCCGGCGCGCCGGCGGTGCTGCTGCTGCACGGCTGGCCCGACGCCGCCCGCGGCTTCTCCGCCGTGGCGGCGCACCTGGCCGGCGCGGGGTTCCGCGTCGTGGCCCCCGACCTGCGCGGTGCCGGGGCGTCGGTGTTCCGCTCCCCCGGCACCGTCCGCGACGGCACCGCCGCCGCCCTGGTGCGCGACGCCCTCGACCTCGCCGACGGCCTGGGCCTGCGCGAGTTCTCCGTCGTCGGGCACGACTGGGGCGCCCGGGCGGCCTACCAGCTCGCCGTCGTGGCCCCGCAGCGGGTGCGCTGCGCGGCCGCGCTGGCCCTGGCCCACCAGCCGCGCGGGCAGTTCACCGTGCCGCGCTTCGAGCTGGCCCGGCCGTTCTGGTACCAGTGGCTGATGTTCCTGGACGCCGGCGTGGCGGCGGTGCGCGCCGACCCGGTGGGTTTCGCCCGCGAGCAGTGGGCCACCTGGAGCCCGCCCGGCTGGTGGGACGAGGCGGAGTTCGCCGCCACCGCGCGGGCGTTCGCCAACCCCGACTGGACCGACGTGACCCTCAACGCCTACCGCACGAGGTTCCTGCCCGACGAGCCCCGCGACCCGCGCTACGACGACGTGCGCGCCCGCGTCGCCGCCACCGCGCGCATCGGCGTGCCCACCCTGATGGTGCAGGGCGGCGCCGACGCGTGCGACCCGCCGGCCTCCTCGGAGGGGCTGGAGGGCTCCTTCGACTCCTACCGCCGCGTCGTCCTCGACGGCGTGGGGCACTTCCCGCACCGGGAGGCGCCGCAGGAGGTGTCCCGGTTGCTGCTGCAGCACCTCGACGCGCACGGGCGCTGAGCGCCCGCGGGAGCGGCCGGGGAGGCGGGGGCGAGCGCTACGCCTGCACGCGCCGCGTCTCCGGGAACAGCAGGTCCAGGAACCGCTGGGCGGTGGGGCGCGGCTGGTGGTTGGCCAGGCCCGGGCGCTCGTTGGCCTCGATGACGACGTGCTCGGGGCCGGAGACGTCCGGCACGAGCAGGTCCAGCCCGGTGACGGGGATGCCCAGGGCGCGGCTGGCCGCCACGGCGGCGTCGACGAGGTCGGGGTGCAGGTCGTCGGTGACGTCGTCGATGGTGCCGCCGGTGTGCAGGTTCGCGGTGCGCCGCACCTCCAGGCGCTGCCCGCGCGGCAGCACGTCGTCCATGGAGTAGCCGGCGGCGCGCACGACCGCCTCGGTGGTGGCGTCCAGGGGGATGCTGGACTCGCCGCCGGTGGCGGCCCGGCGCCGCCTGCTCTGCCGGGCGACGAGGGTGCGCACGTCGTCGGTGCCGGTGCCGATGACGGCGGCGGGGCGGCGCACCGCGGCGGCGACGACCTCGTGGTCGATCACGAGGATGCGCAGGTCCTGGCCGGCGACGAACTCCTCCACCAGCACGTCGGGGCAGTGCCCGGCGGCCTCGGCCACCGCGCGGTGCAGCGCCTCGCCGTCGGCTACGCCGACGGTGATGCCCTTGCCCTGCTCGCCGCGGGCGGGTTTGACCACCACGGGGCCGGTCTCGGCGAGCAGGCGCTGAGCGGCGGCCAGGCCGTCCGCGTCGGCGAGGGGGTCGGGGGCCAGCTCCACGGCGCGCGGCACCCGCACGCCGGTGGCGGCGAGCAGGCGCCGGGTGACGCGCTTGTCGTCGCAGCGGCTCATCGCGACGGCGCTGGTCAGCTCCGAGAGCGACTCGCGGGTGAGCAGGGAGCGCCCCCCGTAGGTCAGGCGCATCTCGCCGCTGGGGGCGTCGGTGACCTCCACGCGCACCCCGCGGCGCAGGGCCTCGTCGGCGACGATGCGCGCGTAGGGGTTCAGCTCGTCCAGGTGCTCCGGCTGCGGGGAGAACAGGGGCCGGTTGATGGGGTTCTTGCGCTTGACGACGACGGGCGCGGCGGGGCGGAACCCCAGGCGCCGGTACAGGGCGATGGCACCGTCGTTGTCGTGCAGGACGGACAGGTCGAGGATGGCGCGCCCGCGGGCGATGTAGCGCTCGGCGAGGACCCGCACGAGCGCCTCGCCGGTGCCGCGCGGGGCGTCCTGCGGGTCGGCGGCCAGGCACCACAGGCTGGCGCCCTCCTCCGGGTCGCCGAAGGCGAGGACGTGGTCGACGCCGGTGACGGTGCCGACGACCTCGCGGGTGCGGGTGTCCTCGGCCACCAGGTACGTGAAGGTGCGGGTGCGGTGGTTGGCCCACATGACGTCCGGGTCGGAGGTCACCATCCCGTTGGCGGCGTAGAGGCGGTTGACGTCCTCCAGCTCGGAGCGCTCGCGCACCATGCGCACGAACACGTCGGGGTTGCGGTCGCGCGGGGGGCGGTAGCGCGCCAGGTCCAGCCGGAACGTGATGGAGGGGTCCATGAACAGCTCGTGCGGGGCGAGCCCCACGAGCACCTGCGGCTCGCGCACGTACATGGCGATGTCGCGCTCGCCGGTCTCCTCGGCGCGCAGGGCGTCGACGACGTCGCGCTGGTCGGTGAACGTGTGCCCGAACACCAGCCGGCCCCAGCCCATGTCGAGGGCGACGTCGGTGGCCATGTCGCGCGTGAAGTGGCTGGGGGGCCGTTGCCAGGCGCGGCTGGAGATGGCGGGCACGTCGCTGCGGCGGTTGCGCAGGCCGGCCACCTGCCCCCGGCGCCGGGTCCCCGCGGAGCCCATCGTGGTCACCTCCCCGCCCGGCCTCAGTCGATCCCGTGCTGCTGCAGCCACAGCTCCAGCAGGCCGAGCTGCCACAGCTTGTTGCCGCGCAGCGGGGTGAGCTCGGCGTTGGGGTCGCGCACCAGCTCCGAGACGTACTCGGGGCGGAACAGCCCGCGCCGGCGGGCGGCCTCGCTGGAGAGGGCGTCCTTGACCAGGCCGAGGACCTTGCCCTCCAGGTGGGTGATGGCCGGCACCGGGAAGTACCCCTTGGGGCGGTCGATGACCTCGCGCGGGACCACCTTGTAGCCGACCCGCTTGAGCACGCCCTTGCCGCCGCCGGACAGGTGCAGCTCCGGCGGGACGGCGGCGGCCAGCTCGACGAGCTCGTGGTCCAGGAACGGCACGCGGGCCTCCAGGCCCCAGGCCATCGTGGTGTTGTCCACGCGCTTGACGGGGTCGTCGACGAGCATGACCTCGGTGTCCAGGCGCAGGGCGGCGTCCACGGCGGTGTCGGCGCCGGGGCGGGTGAAGTGCTCGCGCACGAACTCCAGCGACACGTCGGTGGGCGTGAGCCACTGCGGCTGCAGGACCTGCGCCACGCCGGCGTGGTCGCGGTCGAAGAACGCCTTCGCGTACGCGGCCACGCCCTGCTCGGGGGTGAGCCCGGCCAGCGGCGGGTACCAGTGGTAGCCGCCGAACACCTCGTCGGCGCCCTGGCCGGACTGCACGACGCGGATGGACTGGGAGACCTGCTGGCTGAGCAGGTCGAAGGCGACCACGTCGTGGCTGACCATCGGCTCGTGCATGGCGCCCACGGCGTGGCCGAGGGCGCCGACGAGCTCGTCGCCGGTGACGCGGATGCGGTGGTGGTTCGTGGCGTACCGCTGCGCGATGACGTCGGAGTAGGCGAACTCGTCGCCCTCGCGGCCGCCGACGGACTCGAACCCGATGGAGTAGGTGGCCAGGTCCGTCTGCCCGGCCTCGGCGAGCAGGCCGGTGATGAGGCTGGAGTCCAGCCCGCCGGACAGCAGCACCCCCACGGGCACGTCGGCGACGGTGCGCCGGCGCACCGCGGCGCGCAGGGACTCCAGGACGGCGTCCTCCCAGTCCTGCTCGGAGAAGTCGGCGTACTGCTCGCGGCGCACGTGCTGGGCGTCCCAGTAGCGGTGCTCGCGGCTGGTGCCGTCGGCCTCGACCACCCGCACGGTGGCCGGGGGCAGCTTGCGCACGCCCTTGAGGATCGTCAGCGGGGCGGGCACGACGGCGTGCCAGGTGAGGTAGTGGTGCAGCGCGACGGGGTCGATGGTGGTGTCGACGTCCCCGGCGGCCAGCAGCGCCGGCAGCGAGGAGGCGAAGCGCAGCCGCCCGGGCGTCTCGGCCAGGTACAGCGGCTTGATGCCCAGCCGGTCGCGCATGAGCACCACGCGCCCGGAGTCCCGCTCGTGCAGGACGACGGCGAACATGCCCTTGAGGTGGTCGACGACGTCGGTGCCCCACCGGTGGTAGCCCTTGAGGATGACCTCCGTGTCGGAGGTGGAGCTGAACCGGTAGCCGTGGCCGACCAGCTCCTCGCGCAGCTCCTTGTAGTTGTAGACGCAGCCGTTGAAGACCGCGTGCAGACCCAGCTCGGGGTCGACCATGGGCTGCGAGCCGCAGGCCGACAGGTCGATGACGGACAGGCGCCGGTGCCCGAAGGCGACCCGCCCCTGCGCCCAGTAGCCCTCGCCGTCCGGACCTCGGGGCGCGAGCGGCTGCGACATCCGCTGCACCGCGCCGATGTCCGCCGGCCGACCGTCGAACGTGACCTCACCGCACAAGCCGCACATGCCGCACCATCCAACCGTCGGATCAGCCGGGCGGCCAGGCGAAGCCCCGGCCGCCGAGGACGTGCCCGTGGACGTGGGGCACCGACTGGCCCACGTCCTCGCCGGTGTTGAAGACGAGCCGGAAGTGCCCGCCGCAGCGCTCGTCGGCCACCCGCTGGGCCACCTGCACGAGCCGCGCCAGGGTCCGCGGGGCCGCGGCGGCCAGCTCGGCGACCGTCTCGTACCGCTCCCGCGGCACGACCAGGACGTGCACGGGCGCCTGCGGGTCGGCGTCCTCGAAGGCGACGACGAGGTCGTCGGCGTGCACGATCGTCGCGGGCAGCTCCCCGGCGACGACCCTGAGGAAGAGGTCGGCGGGCGCTCGTCCGTTCCGGCTGCCGCTCATGCCCGAAC
>NZ_JAAALM010000124.1 GCF_009906395.1 Kineococcus indalonis | reverse complement strand
CCTCCACCCTGCGTGAGCGCTCGCCACGCTCGGCGCGCCGCCCACCGACCCTCCACCGAGCGTGGCGAGCGCTCACGCAGGGTGGAGGATCGGGGCGTCCCCCGGGTCGTCCCGGGGGCGTTCAGGCGGGGACGCGGTCGTGCTGCTGGGCCTGCGCCCGCTCCAGGGAGCGCCGGCGCAGCGCCTCGGACTGCTCGGCGATGCGGCGGGCCTTCTCCTCGTCGCGGGTGAGGTTCTGCCCGGTGCCGGGGTCGAAGACGTGCATGCGCCGCGGCTGGAACCACAGCCGGGCGGTGTCGCCGTCGCGCACGCCGCTCATGGCGTCCAGGCTGACGACGAGCTGGCTGCGCATGCTCTCCCCGTCCAGCTCCCGGTCCAGCTCGGCGAGCTGCGCGCGCGTCTCGTCGGCGGCCTCGAAGGGCACGTAGGCGTACAGCTCGTTGCCCAGCCACTCGGTGACGTCCACCTGCGCCTGGAACGTCACCGCCCCGTCGGGGGCGTCGGTGACGTCGGCGTCGTCGAAGTGCTCCGGGCGCACCCCGACGATGAGCAGCCGGCCGTCGTGCTCGGCGCCCACGGCCGCGGGCTTGGGCACGTCGCAGAACGGCAGCTCCAGCCGGTCCCCGCGCACCCGCGCGGGCAGGAAGTTCATCGGGGGCGAGCCGATGAACCCGGCGACGAAGAGGTTGACGGGCTGCTCGTACAGCTCGCGCGGGCTGGCGACCTGCTGCAGCACGCCCTTGCGCAGCACCGCCACGCGGTCGCCCAGGGTCATGGCCTCGGTCTGGTCGTGCGTGACGTACAGGGTGGTGGTGCCCAGGGAGCGCTGCATGCGGGCGATCTCGGTGCGCATCTGCCCGCGCAGCTTGGCGTCGAGGTTGCTCAGCGGCTCGTCGAAGAGGAACGCCTTGGCGTCGCGCACGATGGCGCGGCCCATGGCCACGCGCTGGCGCTGCCCGCCGGACAGGTTCGCCGGCTTGCGGTCCAGGTGGTCGTTGAGCTCGAGCATGTCCGCGGCGCGCTGCACGCGCTCGCGCACCTCGTTCTCGGGGACCTTCGAGTGGTTCAGCCGCAGCGGGAAGGCGATGTTCTCCCCCACCGTCAGGTGCGGGTAGAGGGCGTAGTTCTGGAACACCATCGCCAGGTCGCGGTCGCGCGGGGCGAGGTCGTTGACCTTCTTGCCGTCGATGAGCAGGTCGCCCTCGGAGATGTCCTCCAGGCCGACGACCATGCGCAGCAGGGTGGACTTCCCGCAGCCGGACGGGCCGACGAGGATGACGAACTCGCCGTCGGCGATGTCCAGGCTCACGTCGTTGACCGCCGGGAAGCCGTCGCCGTACCGCTTGACGATGTTCTTCAGTTCGATGCGTGCCACGATCAGATCCTGTTCCGGGCTCAGCCCTTGACGGCGCCGTTGGTGAGACCCGCGACGATCCGCCGCTGGAACACCAGCGCGAGGAGGACGACGGGGATGGTGACGATGACGGCGGCCGCCGAGATGGCGCCCGTCGGCTGGACGAAGTAGCTGGAGCCCGTGAAGGAGCTCAGCGCCGCCGGCACGGGCTGGGCGCGCGAGGTCGAGGTCAGCGAGATGCCGAAGACGAAGTCGTTCCAGGCGATGAAGAAGGCGATGATCGCCGTGGTGAACACCCCGGGAGCGGCCAGCGGCACGATGACCTTGCGGAACGCCTGCCAGCTGGTGGCGCCGTCGACCTGGGCGGCCTGCTCCATGTCCCAGGGGATGCCGCGGAAGAACGCCGACATCGTCCAGATGGAGATCGGCAGGGTCAGGGCCAGGTAGGGGATGATCAGGCCCGGGATCGTGTCGTACAGGCCGATGCGCCGCCAGAGGTTGAACAGCGGCGTCACCATCGTGATGACCGGGAAGACCGCGACGGCCAGGGCGCTGGTGAGCACCAGGCGCTTGCCGGGGAAGTTCAGGCGGGCGATCGCGTAGGCCGCGAACATCGCCAGCACCACGGCGATCAGCGTGGCGACCAGGCACGTGATGATGGAGTTGCGCAGCGCCGGCAGGAACAGCTCCGAGCCGCTGCCGGCGAAGATGCCGCTGTAGTTCTCCCCGGTCCAGGTGGTCGGGAAGAACTGCCGGTTCGACAGGTCCGACTCGGACTTGAAGCTCATGGAGAGGATGTAGACCACCGGGACGATCGCGTACAGGACGATGAGCAGCGCCCCCACGTACCAGCCGGCCTTCTCCTTCGTCGACATGGCACCCACGTCAGCCCTCCCCCCGTGCCCGCGCCAGGTCCACCTTGAAGACCTTGATCGCGATGAAGCAGATCGCCAGGACGCAGACGAACAGCAGCACCGAGACCGCCGAGCCGAGGCCGATCTCCAGGCGGCTGATCGTCTGGTTGTACGCCAGGGCGGAGACGGTCTGGGTGCCCGCTGCGCCCTGCGTCATGATGTAGACGTTGTCGAAGATGCGGAAGGCGTCCAGCGCGCGGAACAGCAGGGCCACCATGATGGAGGCCTTCATGTTCGGCAGCGTCACGCGCCACAGCCGCTCCCAGGCCGTGGCCCCGTCGACCTTGGCCGCCTCGATGGTGTCCGAGGGGACCTGCGCCAGCCCGGCCAGCAGCAGCAGCGAGATGAAGGGCGTCGTCTTCCAGATCTCGGACAGGCAGATGACCAGCAGCGCGGTCCACTTGTTGGCGAACCAGTCGAAGTCCTCCCCGACGCCGGGCACCACGGCGTTCATGAAGCCGGTGGTCAGCGCGAACGCGTACTGCCAGGCGTAGGCGGACACGACCGTGATGACCGCGTACGGCACCAGGATCGCGGTGCGGACGATGGGGCGCAGCCAGCCGAGCACCTTGTGCATGACCATCGCCAGGGCGAACCCGAGGACGAGCTCGACGGCCACGGTCACCACGGTGATGAGGGCGGTGTTGGCCAGCGCCTCCCACCACAGCGTGTCGGTGAGGATGACGCCGTAGTTGCGCAGGCCGATGAACTCCCGGTCCGCCGGCGCGGTGAGGCGGTAGCTGAACAGCGAGTCGTACAGGGCCTGCACGATCGGGTACCCCGTGACGAGCACGAGGATGACGAAGGCCGGCCCGGCCAGGTACCAGCCCAGCTTGGCCTCGGCCCTGGACTTGTCGCTGCCCCGGGAGCGCCGGGTGCTCCTGGGGTCCGCGGCGACGTCCGCGCCGAGCGGCGTGGCGGTGGCGCTCACAGCAGCTTCTCCCCTCGCAGCACCTGCTCGATGTACTCCTGCGACTCCTGCGGCGTCTGCTCGCCCACCGAGGTCACCGGCTGCCACTGGTCGGCGATGCCCTGGCTGACCTCGTTGTAGTAGGCGGTCTGCGGGCGCGGGGCCGCCGCCTGCAGCGAGGTGCGGATGGCGTCGTACATCGGGTACGCCTCCTGCACCTCCGGGTCGTCGTAGACGGACTCCAGCGCGGCGGGGTTGCCGTCGGAGACCATGTACGCCGCCTGGTTCTCCTGCGAGACGATGCACCGCACGGCGTCGAAGGCCAGGTCCGGGTTCTCGGAGAAGGCGCTGACCCCGATGTCGATGCCGCCCAGCGGCGGGGCGGCCGGCGTGCCGGCGTCCATCGCCGGGTACGTCGTCCAGCCGTAGTCGTCGAAGACCGCCCGGTCCATCGTGCCGCCCTCGGCGGCGGACTTGCCCTGGGCGTAGACGAACGGCCAGTTCACCATGAACGCGGCGCCGCCCTGCTGGAACAGGTTCGCCGTGGCCGCCTCGTCGCGGTTGTCCACGCCCGGCCCGGTGACCCCGGCCTCGGCCAGGGCGCGCATGACGTCCGCGGCGGCCCGGCCCGCGTCGGAGTCGATGCCCAGGCGGATGTCGGGCCCCTTGGCGTCGGGGTTCTCGATGACCTCCCCGCCCGCCGAGGCGATCATGGCGTTGACCCACACCGTCATGGACTCCGCGCGCTGGCCCTGCACGCCGATGGCGGTGTCCTGCGACTGCGCGGCCTCGATGAGCTGCTCCCAGGTCACCGGCCGGGTGGTGTCCAGCCCGGCCGCCTCGGCGACCGAGCGGCGGTACCACAGCAGCTGCGTGTTGGCCCAGAACGGGGCCGCGACCAGCTCGCCCTTCCAGCTGGCGCCCTGCACGGCGCCCTGCACGACGCCCGCGGACAGCTCCTGCTGCAGGTCCTCGGGGATGGGCTCGAGGAAGCCGGCCTCGGAGGTCTCCGGGACGAAGACGGGGTCCAGGCTCATCATGTCGATGGAGGTGTCGTTGCCGGCCAGGCGCCGCATGAGCTGCTCGCGCTGCTGGGCGGCGTCGCTGGGCAGGATCGACACCTCGATCCGGTAGGCGCCGCCGGAGTCCGCGCTGCACTGCTCCGCGATCCTCTGCTGTCCGCCGTTGTCGGGGTTGACGTACCAGTTCAGGGTCGGCGTCCCCGCCGCCGCCGATCCGTCCCCGCAGGAGAGCAGGGAACCGGCCAGCACCAGCGCGGCACCACCCGCCCCCAGCCGTCCGCGCCACCGCGTGCTCACGGGCTCCACCTCCGACGTCGTCGTCCTCGTCCGCCGTCTCGCGCGCTCAGGACGCCTTGCCTACACCTCCCCGGGGGGCCGCCGCCAGCCCTGCACCCCGCCGTACCGGCTCCGTGAGCGGACCGTGATCTCCGCGGGGCCCGGGCGGAGCCCGCGGCGGGCCCGGGCAGCGGGTCCCGGCGGCGGGCGCGGGCGGGCTTGGCAGGATGGCCCCATGGCCACTGACGACCTCACCCCCGCCCCGGGCACCCGCGCGAGCGGGCAGCCCGAGTACCGCGTCGAGCGCGACACGATGGGGGAGGTGAGGGTCCCGGCCGCCGCGAAGTACCGCGCGCAGACGCAGCGCGCCGTGGAGAACTTCCCGCTGTCGGGCACCGGCCTGGAGCGCTCCCACATCGAGGCGCTGGCGCGCATCAAGAAGGCCGCCGCCCTGGCCAACGCCGAGCTGGGCGTGCTGGAGGAGGAGCTGGCGCGCGCCGTGGCCGAGGCCGCCGAGGAGGTGGCCACCGGCCGCTGGGACGGCGAGTTCCCCGTCGACGTCTTCCAGACCGGCTCGGGCACCAGCTCCAACATGAACGCCAACGAGGTCATCGCGACCCTGGCCACCGAGCGCCTGGGCCGCCCGGTGCACCCCAACGACCACGTCAACGCCTCGCAGTCCTCCAACGACGTCTTCCCCACCTCCGTGCACGTGGCGGCCACCTCCGCCGTGGTGGACGAGCTGGTCCCGGCGCTGGAGCACCTGGAGGCCTCGCTGCGCCGCAAGGCGCAGGAGTTCGCCGGCGTGGTGAAGTCCGGGCGCACCCACCTCATGGACGCCACCCCCGTCACGCTGGGCCAGGAGTTCTCCGGCTACGCCGCGCAGGTGCGCCGCGGGGTCCAGCGCGTGCAGGCCACCGTCGGCCGCGTCGCGGAGGTCCCCCTGGGCGGCACCGCCGTGGGCACCGGCATCAACACCCCGCCCGGCTTCCCCCAGCGCGTCATCGAGCTGCTGGCCGCCGACACGGGCCTGCCGCTGACCGAGGCGGAGGACCACTTCGAGGCCCAGGGCGCGCGCGACGCGCTCGTGGAGCTGTCGGGGGCGCTGCGCACCGTCGCGGTGAGCGTGACCAAGATCTGCAACGACCTGCGCTGGATGGGCTCGGGCCCGCGCACCGGCCTGGGCGAGCTGCGCCTGCCGGACCTGCAGCCGGGCAGCTCGATCATGCCGGGCAAGGTCAACCCGGTGGTGCCGGAGGCCGCGCTCATGGTGTGCGCGCAGGTCGTCGGCAACGACGCCGCCGTGGCGTGGGCCGGGGCCAGCGGCTCCTTCGAGCTGAACGTGCAGATCCCCGTCATGGCCCGCAACGTGCTGGAGTCCACCCGGCTGCTGGGCAACGCCGCGCGCCTGCTGGCCGACCGCACGGTCGACGGCCTGGAGGCCGACGTCGAGCAGTGCCGCCGCTACGCGGAGTCCTCCCCCTCGATCGTCACCCCGCTGAACCGGGTCATCGGCTACGAGGCGGCCGCGAAGGTCGCCAAGCACGCCGTGGCCGAGGGCACCACCGTGCGCGAGGCCGTCGTGGCGCTGGGCTTCGTCGAGCGCGGCGAGGTCAGCGAGGCGCAGCTGGACGAGGCGCTGGACGTGATGTCGATGACCGCCCCGAAGGGCGCCTGAGCCCGGTCCCCCGGCCCGCCCCGGCGCCGTCGGCGCGCCGGGGCGGGCGCGCGCGGGAAGACTGGGCGGGTGCTCCCCCAGCTCCTGCTCGTCCTGCTGGGCGCCCTCGCCCTGACGATCGTCTCCTTCCGCCGCGGCTGGCAGGCACCGCTCGTGCTCGCCGTGACCGGGGCGGCCGTCTCCTTCGTGCCGGGCCTGCCCCGCCTGGAGCTGCCCCCGGACGTGATCCTCTCCGTGGTGCTGCCGCCGCTGCTGTTCTCCACCACCACCGACTTCTCCTGGCGCGGCTTCCTGCGCCGCTGGCGCTCCATCACCAACCTGGGCGTGCTGCTGGTGGTGGTGACCACCGCGGCCGTGGGCGCGCTGGCCGCCTGGGCGGTGCCCTGGCTGGGGCTGGGCACCGCGCTGGTGCTGGCCGCCGTCGTCTCCCCGCCGGACGCGGTGACGGCCGTGGCCATCGGCGGGCGCCTGGGGCTGCCCACCCGCGTGCTGACCACCCTCAAGGGCGAGAGCCTGGTCAACGACGCGGCGGCGCTGACGCTGTTCTCCACCGCCACCGCCGCGGTGGCCGGCACCGAGACCGTCATCGGGGACCCGGTGCTCTTCTTCCTCTTCGAGGCGGTCGGCGGGGTCCTCGTGGGCGCGGTGCTGGGCCGGGTGGTGCACGCCGTGCGCACCCGGCTGTGGAACCCGGCGAACATGACCGCGCTGGCCGTGCTGACCCCGTTCACCGCCTACGCGGTGGCCGAGGCGCTGCAGACCTCCGGGGTGCTGGCGGTGGTGGCCGCCGGCTTCGCGCTCTCGCGCCGCTCGGTGCGCACCGTGTACGCCACCCGCATCGCCGAGCGGGACGTGTGGAACCTGCTGGACGTGCTGCTGGAGGCGTTCGTCTTCGCCTACCTGGGCCTGCAGTTCAGCTTCCTGCTGCGCGACGCGCTGGGCGAGGGCTCCGGCGCGGCCGCGCTGGCCGGGGCGGCCGCGGTCGTCCTGGCGGGGGTCGTCGCCGTGCGCGTGGCGTGGGTCGTGGGCGGCGGGGTGCTCATGCGCCGGGTGCTGCGCGGGCGCTTCTCCCCCGGCGGGCGGCACTACAGCCCCCGCGAGGACCTGGTGATCGCCTGGACGGGGATGCGCGGGGTGGTGACGCTGGCGGCCGCGGCCGGCATCCCCGAGCGCACCGCCTCCGGCGAGCCGTTCCCGCACCGCGCCGACCTGCAGGTGCTGGCCTTCGCGGTGGCGGTGGGCACCCTGCTGCTGCAGGGCTCCACGCTGCCGCGGCTGATCCGGCGGCTGCGCCTGGAGGCACCCGAGGAGCGCGAGTGGCTGGAGGAGCAGCGCCGCCGCGCGCGCGAGCTGGCCTCGCGCACCGCCCGGGCGGAGCTGACGCGCGCCCGCGACGAGGCCGGGGACCCGGTCGAGCGGCACGTGGCGGAGCTGGTGCTCGAGCGCGCCGAGCAGCTGGCGGCGCTGCGGGCGGCGGAGGGCGCCGAGACGGAGGGCGCCGCGGAGGGCCGCCGGGCGGGCGAGAGCGGCGTGGCGCTGCGCCGGCGGATGATCCGCGCCCAGCGCGAGGCCCTGGTGAGCGCCCAGGAGGAGGGCCGGATCGCCGAGGAGGCGGTGCGCGAGTCCCTGGAGCAGCTGGACCTGGACGAGGCGTCCCTGTCGCACCGCAGCTCCCCGCGCCTGTAGCGCCGGGCCGGGCGGCGGCCCGGGCACGCCCCGGGCACGCCAGAGGGCGCCGACCCCGGCGGGGTCGGCGCCCTCTGGCGTGCGGGTCAGCGCGAGCGGTGCTCGGGCCTCAGCGCGAGTAGTACTCGACGACGAGCTGCTCGTCGCAGGTCACCGGGATCTGCTCGCGCACGGGCAGGGCCTGCACGCGGGCGGTCAGGTCCTGGCGGGCGACGTCGAGCCAGCCGGGGATCTCGTTCTCGCTCCAGCCGCCCTCGGCGGCCACGATGAACGGGGTCTTGGCCTTGCTGCGGGCCGCGACCTCGATGACCTGGCCGGGCTGCAGCCGGTACGAGGGGCGGTCCACGCGACGGCCGTCGACGTTGATGTGGCGGTGCACGACCATCTGGCGGGCCTGGTAGATGGTGCGGGCGAAGCCGGCGCGCCACACGACGGCGTCGAGGCGGGTCTCCAGGAGCTGGACCAGGTTCTGGCCCGTCTTGCCCGGCTTGCGCTTGGCCAGGTCGTACGCGCGGCGCAGCTGGGTCTCGCTGACGTCGTACTGGTAGCGCAGGCGCTGCTTCTCGCGCAGCTGGGTGGCGTAGTCCGACGCCTTCTTCTGCTTGCGGCCGTGCATGCCCGGCGGGTACGGGCGGCGGTCCATGTAGCGGGCGGCCTTCGGGGTGAGGGCCACCCCCAGGGCACGGCTGATGCGCACCTTGGGACGCGCGTTGTTCACTGCTTCCTCCTGATCGTAAGGTGAGCCTGACCTCAGTCGAGAAGAGCTCGACACGGCGGACGCCGGGAGGTCAGGACGATCGCGCTCCGAGGAGGCACACGTGACCAGGTGGACCACGGCACCGGGCGAGCATTCGGAGCGCACCGCCCCCAACTCTAGTGCCTGCGGGCAGGTGCCCCCGACACGGACCGGCGAGCCGCAGCGCACCACGCCCGCGCAGTGGGCCCGCACGCTGGCCCGGGGCACCGTGCCCGGCACGCTGCACCTGCCCGCCGCGGCCGGCGGCTGCCCCCACCGCGCGGCCCGGGCCGCCGTCCACGCC